>CAZLBJ010000354.1:0-3748 GCA_964557755.1 uncultured Thermoanaerobaculia bacterium | reverse complement strand
GAAGAAGCGCTCGAGGTTGGCCAGCCGGTAGGCGCCGAGGTAGCGGGCGGCGGCCAGCGGCTCGGGCAGGAAGAGGCGCCGCAGCAGGGCCACGAAGTCGTCGGCCGGCAGGTCGCGAAAGGCGCCGCGGGCGGCGGCGAGCTGCTCGACGGCGGCGACGAGAGAAAGGTCCCAGCCGGCGACGCGGCCGAGGCCGGGCACCGCGCCGTCCGTCAGCGCGGCGACCTCGGCGGCGGCGCCGGCCACCACCTCGCGCACCGCCTCGAGGCGCTGGCGGTCCGGGCGGTCGAGCGAGGTGAGGTGGTCGGGGAAGCCGCGGTTCCACAGCGGCACCAGGGCGGCGTCCGGCACCCCCACCCACGGCGAGCGGAGCACGGCGAGGAGCGCCAGGTGGTCGCCGGGGTCGAGCACGGCGCGCACCAGGGCGGCGGCGTCGATCACCTCGCGGCGGCGGTAGTACTGCTTGTCGCGGCCGACGGCGAACGGCATGCCGTGGCGGCGCAGCGCCTCGAGGTAGACGTCGAGATCGCTGGTCGAGCGCAGCAGCAGGGCGGCGTCCTTCCAGGAGAGACCGTGTTCGTCGTGCAGGTGGCGCAGGTCGCGGGCGACGGCGTCGGCCTCGAGCTCGTAGGAGTCGGCCTTGGCGGTGTCCGGCCCCGCGCGCCACGACACCCAGTGCTCGACGGCGGCGCGGTCGGGCGACGCGGCGCGGAAGCCGGGGTCGGCGGCCAGGCGGCCGCACGGCACCAGCGGCTGGTAGGGCGGCTGGAGGCCGGTCTCGGCGGTCATCACCGGCGCCACCGCGCGCTCGACCTCGGCGAGGATGGCCGGCACCGAGCGGAAGTTCTCGACCAGCGGCAGGCACTCGCCGCCGGCCGCCTCGATGCGGCGGCGGAAGGCGTCGTAGGCGGCGAGGTCGGCGCTGCGCCAGCCGTAGATCGACTGCTTCGGGTCGCCGACCAGGAACAGGCCCGGCCGCTGTTCCTCCGGCCCCTCGAGGCCGAGGCGGGCGACGATCTCGCACTGCAGGGCGTCGGTGTCCTGGAACTCGTCGACCAGGAGCTGCTCGATGCCGGCGCGGGCGCGGGCGGCGACGTCGGGGCGCGCGGCGAGCAGATGCGCCGCCTCGACCAGCAGGTCCTCGAAGGTGACGACGCCCCGGGCCCGCAGCTCGCCGCGCACCTGCTGGTGGAGGGGCGCCAGGGCGCGGTGGGCGAGGGCGAGCCGCTCCGGGTCGAGCGCTGCGACGTGGCGCAGCAGGGCGCGCAGGGCGCCGGCGTGGACGGCAAGCTCGTCGCGCAGGGGACCGAGGACGGCATCCTCGGTCTTGCCGATCCCCCGCCAGTGCTGCCAGCAGCCGAGGTGGTCGCGGAGGTTGTCGGGGACCGCCACCGCCAGCAGCTCGAGGAGGGAGGGGAGCCGGCCGGCGCCGCCTTCACCGCCCTCCTCGTCCGCGCCATCCTCCTCGCTGAGGCGGCGGACGAGGACGGCGAGGGCGTCGATCAGGCGCGGCGCCTTCATCGTGTCGCGCGTGAAGCCGCCGCGGTGCGGCGCCACCAGGGTGTGGACGGCGCGGCAGGCGGCGAGCAGGCGGCGGCGCAGGCGGGCGACGCGCTCCGGCGCCAGCGGGTCGGCGTCGAGGGCGTCGGCCGGCAGGCCGGCCTGCGACAGCACCACCAGCGCTTCCACCAGCTCGCGCGGGCCGATGCCACGGGCGGCGAGCGCCAGCCACGGGTTGCCGGCGACGTCGCCGTCGCCGTAGAAGCGGCGCAGGTTGCCCTCCACCGTCTCGCGCGCCACCTCCTCGAGCAGCATGCCGTCGGCGTCGACCGACAGCTCCGGGTGCAGGCGCGCCTCCAGCGGATGGTCGGCGAGCAGGCCACGGCAGAAGGCGTGGATGGTGCGCACGCCGAGGCGGTCGAGGGTGGCGAGCAGGGCGGCGGCGCGGCGGGCGCGCTCGTCCGCCGCTAGCTCGTCGCCCAGGTGCAGCCAGTCGGGCGGCGCGGCGCCGGTGCTGGCGCTGGCAAGGGCGGCGAGCTCGCGCGCCACGCGCTGCGCCATCTCGGCGGCGGCGTCCTCGGTGAAGGTGATCGCCACCACCCGCTCGAGCACCGCCGCGGCCACCTGGTCGGCCGCCGGCTCCGCCTCGCCGCCGGTGCGCCCCTGCCGGCGCAGCCGCTCCGCCGCCGCCTCGCGGTGGCGCCGCCAGCCCGGCCCCAGGCACCAGGCGAGGACGCGCGCCACCAGCGTCGTCGTCTTGCCGGTGCCGGCACCTGCCTCGAGCAGCAGCGGCGTCCCGAACTCCTCCTGCGCCAGCCGCCGCGCCCGGCGGTCGTCGCGCAGCGCCCCGGCATGGTCCGGCGCCGGCGGCTCCCACGGCAGCGTCACGGCGCCTCCTCCTCGTCGTCGCCGGCTGCCGCGCCGCCGTTCCCGCCGTCGCCGTCTCCCGGCCCGGCGGCGAGCTGCCAGACGCCGTGGTGGGCGCGCTCGGCGGCGCTCGCCGCCTCGCCGGCGTGCTCGGCGTTCCAGCGGTGGAGGCGCAGGCGGGCACCGGAGTCGCCGCGCACGCAAGCCTCCGCCACCTCGCACCAGGCGCAGCGCGGCGGCTCGTTCTGGCCGCTCGGGTCGACGACGCGCGGGAAGAAGGCGCCGGCGTCCCAAGCGCCGAGCAGCGTGGCGACGGCGCCGTGGAAGGCGGCGGCGAACGCCGGATCGCCGGCGCCGGCGGCGAACTCCGCCGCCGCCGGGTCCTCGATCTCGGGGCGCAGGAAGAGGTAGCGGCCCTCGACCGGCCTGCCGGCGGCGCCGCCGAGCGCCGCCGCCGCGGCGAGGCCGTACGCCACCGCCTGCAGGCGCTTGCCCTGGCCGACCTCGTCGAGGTGCTTGCCCCGGCGCGAGGCTTCCTTCTTGAGCTCCGACAGCGGCTTGCCGGTCTTGAAGTCGGTGAGCCGCACGCCGCCGGCCGCCGCCTCGACGCGATCGGCCAGGAAGCGCAGGCGCCGCGGTCGCCCGGCGGCGTCGGTCACCTCGACCGTCCCCTCGACCTCCGCCCCCAGGACGCCCTCTCCTCCGGCCGACCCTGAGGAGCCGCCGGAGGCGGCGTCTCGAAGGTCCATTTCACGCGCCCGCTCGACCAACGGCCGCGCCCGCTCGGCCAGCGCCCGCGCCAGTCCGGGCAGGGGCACGCCGTCCTCGCGCAGCGCCGCCTCGGCGGCGGCCAGCAGGCGGCGGACACGCCCGGCGGGCTCGGGCCAGCGCAGCGGCCGCGGCGCGCCGGCCAGGGCCGCCGCCAGCGGCCCGCGCACCGGCGCTCCGGCCTCCGCGGCGAGCCCTTCGAGCACCGCGTGCACGACGTTGCCGAGCAGCAGCGGGTCGGCGCCGGGCAGCGCCTGCAGCGGGTCAGGGGTCGGCTCGAGGCGCAGCACCTTGCGCAGGAAGGTCTGCCACGGGCAGTAGGCGACGTTCTCGGCATGGGTGATCCACGGCTCGCCACGGCGCGGGTCGTCGGCGCCCTCGCGCAACGGGCCGAGGAAGCCGAGGTAGGGGCCGAGGCGGGCGGCGCGGGCGCGGCCCGCCTCGTCCCGCAGGTCGGGATCCACCTCGTCGAGGACGCGCAGCCGCGCGGCGGCCAGCTCGGCGACCGGCAGCTCCAGGCGCAGGACGCCGTGGCGGCGCGACTCCTCGACGGCGGCAGCGAAGACGGCGCCGACCGCCGGCCGCGGCACGCCGGAGAGCGCCGCCAGCACCG
>CAZLBJ010000353.1:0-5888 GCA_964557755.1 uncultured Thermoanaerobaculia bacterium | reverse complement strand
AGGCCGAGGAAGCCGCAGCGGAAACCGAACCCCAGAGCGGCCGAGGAGTCCTTCTCGTAGGTCAGCGCCGCGTCGTTCAGCGCCAGCTTGTCGAGCGCCTTGCCGAGGTCCTCGTAGTCGTCGGTCGACATCGGGTAGATCGAGCTGAAGACCACCGGCTTGGCGGGCTTGTAGCCGGGCAGCGGCGCGGCGGCGGGCCGCTCGGCGCCGGTGATGGTGTCGCCGATGGCGATGTCGCGCACCGTCTTGATGCCGGCGATGACGTAGCCCACGGCGCCGGCCTCCAGCGCCTCGACCGGCACGTGCTTGAGCTGGAGCAGGCCGACCTCCTCGACGTCGTAGTCGGCGCCGGTGTGCATCAGGCGCACCGTCTGGCCGCGGGCGAGGGTGCCCTGCATGACGCGGCAGAGCAGCACGACGCCGCGGTAGACGTCGTACTCGGCGTCGAAGATCAGCGCCTGGAGCGGCGCCGCGGCGTCGCCGCCGGGCGCTGGCAGGCGGGTGACGATCGCTTCCAGCACGTCCTCGATGCCCTGGCCGGTCTTCGCCGAGCACTGCACGGCCTCGAACGGGTCGAGCCCGAGGTCGGCGTCGATCTCCTCCTGCACCCGCTCGATCTCGGCCGACGGCAGGTCGATCTTGTTGATCACCGGCACCACCTCGAGGTCGTACTCGAGCGCCAGGTAGAGGTTGGCGACGGTCTGCGCCTCGACCCCCTGCGAGGCGTCGACCAGCAAGAGCGCGCCCTCGCACGACATCAGCGACCGCCGCACCTCGTGCGAGAAGTCTACGTGCCCCGGCGTGTCGATCAGGTTGAGCCGGTAGCGCTTGCCGTCCTTGGCGTCGTAGGGCAGGGTGACGGTGTTCGACTTGATGGTGATGCCGCGCTCGCGCTCGATGTCCATCGAGTCGAGGATCTGATCGCGGAAGTCCCGCGCCTCGACCGCCCCGCAGCGCTGGATCAGCCGGTCGGCGAGCGTGGACTTGCCGTGGTCGATGTGGGCGATGATGCAGAAGTTGCGGACCGGGTCCATGCGCGAGGCAGCCTCCGTGGGGGCCGCATTGTACTCCGGGCGCCGGGAGCGCCGCGCAGGCCCGCGGAAATCAGCCGCCTTCCGCCCGCCGCATCGGTTGCGGGCGCAGGTAGGTCATCGTGCGCCACAGCCATTCGAAGGGGCCGAAGCGGAAGCGGGCGAGCCACCAGGGGGAGAGCCCGAGCTCGAAGGCCCACACGGCGAGGACGACCAGCCACTGGCCGGCGCGGCCGACGGAGCCGAACAGGCCGAGGCCGAAGCCGTAGAAGACCAGCACGCCGAACACCGTCTGCAGCAGGTAGTTGGAGAGCGCCATGCGGCCGACGGCGGCGAGGCGGCGAATCAGCGGCCCCGGCTCGCGGCGCAGGCACCACAGCATGACGAGGGCGACGTAGCCCATCGCCACGCCTGCGCTGCCGGCGTAGTTGAGGACGCCGTTGGTCAGCCACATGGCGTGGAAGTCGAAACGGTAGAGGAGGTCGACCGCCAGTCCCGCCAGCACCAGCGGCGCGCCGAGGCCGAAGCCCCACGCCGCCAGCCGGCGGTAGAAGGCCGGCGAGCGGCCGGCCGTCACCACCCCCCACTTGTAGAGCGCCATGCCGACCAGCATCAGGCCGCCGGCGCGCCACAGGACGAAGATCAGGAAGGCGAAGGCCTGGAGCGTGACGGCGAGCTCGGCGCGCACCGGCATCTGCTCCAGCCAGCCGCCGCGGAAGGCGTCGACCTCGCGCTCGATCGACTCCTCGGTCGGCACCAGCTGGGCGAGCTGCGCCGCCTGCTCCTCGGCCGGCAGGGTGCGCAGGTAGACGGCGTAGCCCTGGCTGAACAGAGGCGCGACGGAGAGCAGGACGAGGCCGGCGACGAGCAGCCGCTTCGGGCGCACCCGGCGCACGGGGTAGAGGAAAAGGGCGCACAGCCCGTAGGCGACCAGGATGTCGCCGTACCACAGCAGGTAGGCATGGGCGACGCCGATCAGGATCAGCCCGGCGCTGCGCCGGTAGTGGATGCGCGCCACCGGCGCGCCCCGCGCCTCCAGCCGCTCGAGCATCAGCGCCACGCCGCTGCCGAAGAGCAGCGAGAAGATGGTCATGAACTTCTGCTCGGCGAAGAGGTGGGCGAAGGCCCAGAAGGCGACGTCGACCGGCCCGCCGTCGGTCCACAGGCCGGGGTTCGAGTAGGCGGCGAAGGGCAGCGCGAACGACTGCACGTTCATCACGAAGATGCCCAGCACCGCGACGCCGCGCAGCACGTCGAGCGCCAGCACGCGCTCGCCGCCGCTCACCGGCGCCGAAACGCCGTCGCCCGTGGCCAACTCGCTCATCCCTGCCCTCCCGCGGCCATCGCCACCCACACCGGCGCGGCATTGAAGGCGGCTAGTGAATGCGAACCCGGTGATTGTCCCCCGTCGCGAAGGGAAAACTCAAGGCCGCGCCCCGTACCCGCGCCTGCTGCGGATACGGCGGCAGGTCAGGCAGGGTTCTCGCCGGCGACGAAGGTTCCGCGCTCGGGGTCCTTGGCGACGCCGGGGAAGGGCAGGGCGCGGCCGTGGGCGACGCAGTAGACGCCGGGCGCCAGGACGCGGCTGGCGAAGATCGCCTCGGTGAGGTTCTGCAGCGCGTCGGAGCGCTTCATCTCGAACGGCCGCATGGCGCCGGTGAGGACCACCGCCACGCGCGGCCGCGGCAGCTCGGCGTGCAGGCGCCGGCCGGTGCGGCAGAGGGTGTCGGTGCCGTGCAGGATGACGATGCCGGCCAGCTCGCCGGCGCCGTTGCCGTCCGCGTCCTCGGCCTCGGCGCCGCGCACCGCCGACACCACCCGAGCGCGGTCGTCCTCGGTCATGTACAGGCTGTCCTTGCTCATCAGCTCGACGACCTCGACCTCGACGTCCTCCAGCCGTAGCTCTTCGAGCATGCGGTCGACCAGCGAGCGGCGGTTGGCCAGCTCGCCGCTGCGCTCGTCGTAGGTCTTCTCGATGGTGCCGCCGGTGGTGACGAGGACGACGCGCTTCATGGCGCGCCGACTCTACCGCCGTGCCAGCCAGAAGATCCAGGGCACCTCGACCGGCTGCGCGGGGTCGGTGCCGCGGCGCGCCTGGGCGAGGGCGTCGAGGGCGTCGCCGGCGGACAGGCCCGGCGCCGCGCGGCGCAGCATCGCGGGGATCTCCATCAGCTCCATCAGCTCGCCCTGGCGGCTGCGGTAGACGTGGCGCTCGACGGCCGCGACCTCGAACCCCGCCGCCGCGAGGGCGCCGCGCACCGCCGCGTGCTCGACCTGCTCGCGCGCCGCCTCGCCGCCGCCGCGCGCCGCCACCGCCCGCGACAAGGCGACCTGGAACGGGTGCACCTGCGCCGGCTCGCCGGCGAGGCGCGAGGCCGGGACGTTGAAGGCGAGGAGGCCGCCCGGGGCGAGCAGGCCGGCGACGGCGGCGAGCACCGCCGCCGGGTCGGGGAACTGCCAGAAGGCGGCGTTCGAGACGGCGCGGTCGAAGGTGCCGCCCGCCGGCAGCGGGTCGAGGCCGAGGCCGGCGACGGTCTCGGCCACCTCCGAGGCGGCGGCGACGGCGAAGCGGGCGCGCCGGTCCGCCACCCGCGCCCGCGCCACCTCGACCATGGCCGGCGCGGCGTCGACGCCCACCACCTCGCCGTCCGGCGGCAGCACGGCGAGGCAGGCGTCGGCGGTGGCGCCGGTGCCGCACGCCAGGTCGAGCACGCGGCGGGCGCCCGCGACGCCGGCCAGCGCCACCAGGCGGCGGTTGAGCCAGCGGTAGATCGGCTGCTCGCGGACGAAGCGGTCGTAGGTCTCGGCGTTGATCCAGCCGGCCCAGGGAGAGGCGTCGGGGCTCACGGGGCGGATTGTACGGGCCGCCCGGCGGCGTTCCCGGCCGCGGAGTGAGCGCCGCCGGCCGCGAGCTCAGCCGCGGCGGCGGGCTTCGGCGACCATCTCGGCGAGGCGGTCGAGGCCGGGGCGCAGGCTGTCCATGGCGGGGCCGAACGACAGGCGCACGTACTGGTGGAAGCGCGACATCCAGCGCGAGCGGCGGCCGCCCGGGTTGACGTCGAAGAAGACGCCAGGCACGCACACCACTTTGTGCTCGAGGGCGGCGCGGAAGAAGGCCATGCCGTCGTCGAGCGAGGGCGGCATGTCGCGCAGGTGGGCGAAGACGTAGAAGGTGCCGTCCGGCTCGCGGTCGACGCCCATGCCCATCTCGTAGACGCGGCGCAGCATGAGCTGGCGCTTGTCGTCGAAGACCTCGCGGATGGCCCGCGACTCGGCCTCCACCCGCGCCGGCTGCAGCAGCTCGATGGCCGCCCGCTGCAGCGGCCGCGCGGCGCCGCCGTCGAGGAACGAGCCGGCCGACGAGGTGGCCTCGATGACTTTCTTCGGCGCCACCGTCCAGGTGATGCGCCAGCCCGGGTAGCGCCAGTTCTTGGTCAGCCCGTCGAAGATCACCACCGGGTCCTCGTCGACGTCCTCGACGTAGCGGGCGGCCGAGACGCTGGGCCCGGGCTCGCCGAAGCCGCGGTTCCACACGTACTGCGAGTAGAACTCGTCGAGCAGCAGCGTGCAGTCGAGCTGGCGGCCCACCTCCACCCAGCTCGCCAGCTCCTCGCCGCAGATCAGCCGCCCCATCGGGTTGCACGGGTTGGAGAGCAGCAGCGCCGACAGGCCGCGCCCGAGGATCTCCCGCCGCAGGTCGGTGACGCTGAAGTGGTAGCCGCGCTCGCGCGACAGCAGGATGGGGATGGGCGTCATCGCCCGGAAGAGGTCCAGCAGCTCCTCGTAGGCGGTGTAGTCGGGCAGGAAGTGGCCGAGGTTGATGCGGCCGAGGGAGGCGGCGGCGCGGGTGAGGGAGGCGCGGCCGCCGCCGCTGATGGCCACGTTCTCCGCCGAGTAGCGCGACCCCATGCCGCGCCGGTAGAGGTGGTTGTAGAGCTCGGCCACCGCCTCGCGCAGCTCCCACAGCCCGGCGATCGGCCCGTACTCGAAGTCCTCCGGCGCCACCGGCACTTCGGTGACGCGCGGCGGCGCCCCCGGCAGCGGCCCGGTCTCCGGCTGCCCCTGGCCGAGGTTCGACCACGCGGGGTCGGCCGGGTCGAACCCCACCTTCGCCGCCTCGGTGGCGACGAAGATCACCCCGGTCCGTGGCACCTCGCGGACGGCCGACAGCAGCTCCGGCGGCGACGGCGAGGTGGACGGATTGCGCTCGAGCGTGGTCACGGCGGGTCCTGGGGCGGCAACGATGGGCTCCGCTGCAAGAGTGCGGAGCATACCCCGTGCCGGGACGGCGGGGACCGCAGGTCAGTCCCCGGCTTCGAGGAGGGACGCCAGTCGGTCGACGAATCGTTCCGCCGTCGAGATGGCCTTTCGGGCCTCGGATTCGGGCACGTGGCGCGTCTCGCCGTAATCGCCCACGAGGCGGAGCTCGTAGAGCAGCCGGAGATCACGGCCGAAGGACTCCGGCAGGCGCTCGGTCTTGACGAAGTGACGATGGAAGCTCGTGATCGCGCCGCCGTGCTTGCGGAACGGCAACCCCTCGGCGAGGAGGACGGCGGTAAGGGCGTAGAAGGCGGCGTAGTAGGCACGCGAGGCGGCGAAGTCATGGAAGCCGCGGCCAGCGAGGCTGCGTGCCGCTTCGATCGACTCTCGCGCCCGGCCCATGTTGGCCTCGACCTCGGGGCCCGCTAGTTCGCTCAAAGGCGGATCCCCTCGGCCTTCGCATTGCGGTAGAGGGAGATCGTTCCGGTCTCGAACTCGTCGACCGCCGCCGGGCGGGCGGAAAGCAGACGGTCGGATTCGAGCTGCAGAGGCGTCAGCAGATCGACCAGCGTGCGCAGCTCGCGGAAGAAGTCGAAG
>CAZLBJ010000352.1:0-6609 GCA_964557755.1 uncultured Thermoanaerobaculia bacterium | reverse complement strand
CGTGCCCCCCGGGGGGGGGGGGCGGGGGGGGCGGGCGGCCCCCCCCCCCCCCCACCCCCCGCCCCCCGCCCCCCTCCCCCCCCCCCCCCCCCCCCCCCACCCCGCCACCACCGCCCCTCCCCCCGCCGTTGACGTTGACGTTCGCCGTTTGCAGTAACGTACCGACATGCGCCGATGCCTCGTCCTGCTCACCGCCCTCCTGGCGGCCCCCGCCGCCACCGCGGCGGAGAGCCCGGCCCTCGTTCTCGAGGAAGGTGCCATCGCTCGCCAGGAGATGGTGGCCATCGGCCGCGACCTCGAGGTCCGTGGCGAGGCGCTCGCCGACGTCGCGGCGCTCGACGGCGACGCTCTCATCAGCGGACGCGTCGACGGCGACGTCATCGTCCTCGGCGGCGACGTCCAGCTCACCGCCACCGCCCGTGTCGGCGGCGACGTCTTCGCGCTCGGCGGCGAGGTGCGCGCCGCCGCCGGTGCCGAGGTGGCCGGGCGCACCGTCTCGCACCCGACGGTGAACGCCGCCTGGCTCACCCTGCTCGAAGGCCCCACCGTCGGCCTCGAAGCCACCGACCCCCTGGTCCTCGGCGCCAAGCTCGCCCTCCTCACCGCCTGGCTCGCCCTCGTCCTGCTGCTCTTCGCCACCTCCGGCCGCGAGGTGCTGGCCACCTCCGAGAGCGTCGCCGGCGAGCCCTTCCGCAACTTCTTCCTCGGTCTCACGGCCAGCCTCACCCTGGTGCTCGCGGGCATCTTCTTCACCGCCTTCTCGGCGGCGCTGGTCGGCGTCCCGATGCTGGTCCTGGTGGTGCTGGCGGCGTTGGTGCTGAAGCTGTGGGGCATGGTGGCGGTGTTCCACGCCGCGGGGCGGTGGCTCTTCGAGCTGCTGGGCCGGCGGCGGCCGGCGGCGGCGCTCAACGTGGCGGTGGCGGGGCTCGCCGCTCTCGGCCTCTTCAAGCTGCTGCCGTGGGTCGGCGCCTGGGTGTGGACGGCGGCGACGCTGATCGGCATCGGGGCGACGCTGGAGACCAAGTTCGGCCGCCGCGAGCCGTGGTTCGCCCTCGACGCCGAGGCGCCGCGCCGGGCGGCTTGACCGGCGCGCCGTCATTCCGTACGCTGGCGGCGCGCTCCGCCGCCCGCGCGGAGCGTCCTCCATCCCTCCTCGCAGCGCGCACGACCGGGAGAGAGACCGCATGTCCGACATCCAGCACATCGGCGTCGTCGGCGCCGGCACCATGGGCCACGGCATCGCGCAGGTGGCGGCGCAGGCCGGCTACCGCGTCACCCTGGTCGACGTCGACGCCACCGCCCTCGAGCGCGGGCTGGCGCAGGTGGAGAAGAGCCTCGCCAAGCTGGTCGAGAAGGGGAAGCTCGGCGCCGAGGAGCGGGACGCGGCGCGCGGCCGCCTCGGCTCCGCTCACGAGCTGGCGGCGCTGGCCGACGCCGACCTGGTGGTCGAGGCGGTGGTCGAGCGGCTGGAGGTCAAGCGCGAGGTGTTCGCCGAGCTCGACCGCCGCTGCCGCCCCGAGGCCATCCTGTCGTCGAACACCAGCTCGATCTCGATCACCAAGCTGGCGGCGACCACCTCGCGCGCCGACCGCGTCATCGGCATGCACTTCATGAACCCGGTGCCGCTGATGCAGCTCGTCGAGGTGATCCGCGGCCTCGCCACCTCGCAGGCGACCTACGACGCGGTGGAGGCCGCCGCCCGCCGCATGGGGAAGGTGCCGGTCGAGGTCCACGACGCGCCCGGCTTCGTCTCCAACCGGGTGCTGATGCCGATGATCAACGAGGCCGTCTTCTGCCTCCACGAGGGGGTCGGCGAAGCGGCGGCGATCGACCAGGTGATGAAGCTCGGCATGAACCACCCGATGGGCCCGCTGGCGCTCGCCGACCTGATCGGCCTCGACGTCTGCCTCGACGTCCTGCGCGTCCTCCACGACGGCTTCGGCGACCCGAAGTACCGCCCCTGCCCGCTGCTGGTGAAGATGGTCGACGCCGGCCGCCTCGGCCGCAAGTCCGGCCGCGGCTTCTACGACTACGCCGCGTGAGGAGCCCTACCCCGCTGATGCTCTGCCAGTCCTGCGGTGCCCGCAACCCGGAAGAGCAGGAGTACTGCCTGCGCTGCCACCAGAAGCTCTTGGTGGTCTCCGGTCCGCTGACCGTCGTCGAGGAGGAGATCGGCGAGGACGAGGAGGAGGGCTTCTCCTTCGACGAGCACCTGCTCGAGCGCATCTCGGTGCTCGAGGAGGCGGTCAAGCGCACCGCCGAGACCCTGCGCCAGCTCCTCGGCGCGGTGCGCAAGCAGGAGCAGACCATCCTGGTCAGCCAGACCGGCCTCGCCGCCCTGCGCGAGCTGCTCGAGTCCAAGCGCCTGGTCGACGGCGAGGAGTGGGACGAGCTGTGGGAGTCGAAGATGGACTTCCAGCTCCTGGCGCTCGAGAAGCGCGAGCGCTTCGTGGCGGTGCGCGAGCGCATCGCGTCGCTCTACGCGGGCGGCGAGCGGCGCGAGTTCCTCGAGCGCCTGCACGAGGCCGAGAACGCGTTCACCAGCTTCGAGGTCGACCGCGCCATGGCGGTGCTCGAGGAGGCCCACCGCCTCGACCGCGACAACTGGGAGCTCGCCTTCTTCCTCGGCGAGACGCACTTCAACGAGGGCGAGGGGACGCAGGCGCTGGCCTACTTCCGGCGCGTGCTGGAGGCGCAGCCGGAGCACTTCGAGGCGCTGGTCTACGGCGGCGTGCTGCTCCACGAGCACGGCGACAGCGCCGCCGCCGAGGAGCTGCTGCGCCGCGCCGTGCAGCGCTACCCGGACGAGTTCCTGCCCAGCTTCAGCCTCGGCGCCGTCCATGCCTCGACCGGCAACCTGGCGCGCGCCGTCACCTACCTCGAGCGGGCGGTGGAGTTCGACCCGCTGCCGCAGGCCCTCTACCTGCTGGGCAACTGCCTCTACGAGATGGGCCGCCTGCAGCCGGCGATCCGCCACCTGCAGGAGGCGGTGCGCTCCGACCCCGGCTTCGAGGAGGCGTGGTACGTCCTCGGCCTCGCCTACCTCGACCGCAGCTGGAACAAGAAGGCGCTCGAGGCCTTCCGCCGCGCCCAGCGGCTCAACCCCAAGAAGCTGCGCTACCAGGACCTGGTGCGATACCTGTCGCGCGGCGCCGGCTCGCCGCTGCCGGAGGTGACCGGCGAGGCGGGCGAGTGGTACGACCGCGCCGAGGAGCACCGCAACCGCGACGAGCCGAAGCAGGCGGTGGCCTGCTACCGCCGCGCCCTGGCGCTCGAGCCGGACCACCCGACGCTGCTCGTCTCCGCCGCCCTCGTCTGCCTGCAGCTCGACCGCACGCGCGAGATCGAGACATTGACCCGCCGCGTCCTCGAGCTCGCCCCCGGCGAGATGCTGCAGGCCACCGCCTACGCCGCCCTCGCCGAGTCGCTGCGCAGCCAGGGCCGCTTCCGCGAGGGCAACCGCCTCGGCCGCCGCCTGCTCGAAGAAGGCGAGTCGAGCTTCACCAAGACCATCGCCTACTACGAGATGGCCTGCAACCTGGCGGAGATGGAGGAGGACCTCGACGAGGCCCTCGACCTCGCCCGCCGCTCGCTGGAGCTGGCGCCCGAGGAGCTCAAGGCCTTTCCGTTGGCCGCCCTCGGCTGGGTGCACTACAAGCGCCGCGAGTACGACAAGGCGGTCGACTTCCTCTCCAAGGCCACCCACCTCGGCCCCTCGGCCACCACCCTCACCCACCTCGGCATGGCGCTGATCGCCTCCGGCGACGACGACCGCGCCCGCACCGTCCTCGCCGAGGCCCGCACCCTCGAAGCCCGCCCCGACGGCCTCGAGGAGCGCATGCTGCAGTGCATGAAGACCAGCACGCGCCTCCTCGAGCGCTCCAAGCGCCACAAGAAGTGAGCCGCGAAACACGGTAGGGTAGTGCTTCCGCCGCCGCGCCCGGCGGCGCCGACTCGCACGAACCCCGGAGAGAGATCCGCATGCGTTGGACCCGTTTCTACGTCTTCACCACCCGCGAGGTGCCGGCCGACGCCGAGGTCGTCAGCCACCAGCTCATGGTGCGCGCGGGGATGATCCGCAAGGTGGCGGCCGGCATCTACACCTACCTGCCGCTCGGCTGGCGGTCGATCCAGAAGATGGCCGCCATCGTGCGCCGCGAGCTCGACCGCGCCGGCTGCGTCGAGCTGTCGATGCCCGCCGTGCAGCCCGCCGAGCTGTGGCAGGAGTCGGGGCGCTGGCAGGTCTACGGCAAGGAGCTGCTGCGCATCCAGGACCGCCACGAGCGCGACTTCTGCTTCGGCCCGACGCACGAGGAGGTGATCACCGACACCGTGCGCCGCGACGTCAAGAGCTACCGCCAGCTGCCGGTCAACCTCTACCAGATCCAGACCAAGTTCCGCGACGAGATCCGCCCGCGCTTCGGCCTCATGCGCGGCCGCGAGTTCCTGATGAAGGACGCTTACTCGTTCCACGTCGACGCCGCGTCGCTGGACTCGACCTACGACGAGATGGTCGCCGCCTACCGCCGCATCTTCGAGTCGTGCGGTCTCGACTACAACGTGGTGGAAGCGGACACCGGCACCATCGGCGGCTCGTCGTCGCACGAGTTCATGGTGGTCGCCGACACCGGCGAGAGCGCCGTCGTGCGCTGCACCGCCTGCGACTACGCGGCCAACGTCGAGAAGGCGGAGACGCGGCAGCTGGCGGCGCCGGCGCTGCGCGCGGGCGAGGAGGCCGGCGCGGCGCGCGCCGAGGTCGCCACCCCCGGCATGACCTCGGTGCCCGACGTCGCGAAGTTCCTCGACTTCACGCCCGACCGCATCGTCAAGACGCTGCTCTACAAGACCCTCCTCGAGGCGCCGGACCGCCCCGGGGAGCACGAGGAGGGCGTGGTGGCGGTGGCGGTGCGCGGCGACCGCGAGATCAACGAAGTGAAGCTCAAGAACCTCCTCGACGTCCAGCACCTCGAGCTGGCCGACGAGGAGACGGTGCGGCGGGTGAGCGGCGCGCCGGTGGGTTTCGCCGGCCCCGTGGGGCTGGCCGGGGAGGTCGAGCTGGTGGTCGACCGCTCCGCCGCCGAGCTGGTGAGCTTCGTCTGCGGCGCGAACCAGGCGGACATGCACCTGACCGGCGTCAACTGGGGGCGCGACGCCGAGGCGGGTCGGGTCGAGGACCTGCTGCTGGTCGGCGCCGGCGACGCCTGCCCGCGCTGCGACGGCACGCTCGAGCTGTTCCGCGGCATCGAGACCGGCCACGTCTTCAAGCTGGGCACCAAGTACTCGCAGTCGATGGGCTGCACGTTCACCGACGAGACCGGCGGCGACCACCCGATGATCATGGGCTGCTACGGCCTCGGCATCGGCCGCACGGTGGCCGCCGCGATCGAGCAGAACCACGACAAGGAGGGCATCGTGTGGCCGCGCCCGCTGGCCCCCTTCGAGGTGCTGCTGGTGGCGCTCAACCCCGACGACCCGCAGGTGCAGTCGGCCGCCGAGGAGCTGTACGCGGCGCTGCGCGACAACGGCGTCGACCTGCTCTACGACGACCGCGACGAGCGCCCCGGCGTCAAGTTCAAGGACGCGGACCTGATCGGCTTCCCGCTGCGCGTGGTGGTCGGCGCCCGCTCGCTGGCCGACGGCATGGTGGAGCTGTCGCTGCGCTCGGACCGGCAGAAGACGATGGTGCCGGTGGCGGAGGCGGCCGGCAGGGTGATGGAGCTGCTGGCGGCGGCGCCGTGAGGCCGCGGCGCGCGTGGCACGCCGCTTGAACCTCCGCTGGAGGATGGACCGACCATCGCAACGAGGCTGCTAGGGAGGCACCCATGGCCCAGAAGGAGATCGGCGAGCGCGGGGAGGCGACGGACGACGCGGTGCGGGAGCGGAAGGCCGACGACCTGTCGGCGGCGGTGGCCGAGGATTTCGCGAGTCACGAGGGCGAGGAGGCCGCGGAGGAGGCGTTCCTGGAGGGCGGCGGGCAGCCGGGCGGGCACCTGTTGTCGTTCTACGACCGGCTGCGGGACCGGGTCGTGGACGCGGTGGAGCGGCGCGGCGGAAAGTTCGGCCCCGCGGCCGTGAAGGCGCTGCTGCTGGTGCCGGACGTGTTCATCCTGATGGTCCGCTTGACGCTGGACCGCGAGGTGCCGGCGTCGGCGCGGGCGATGATCGGCGGCGCGCTGGCGTATTTCATCCTGCCGATGGACCTGTTGCCGGAGGCGGTGATCGGCGCCGGCGGGTATCTGGACGACCTGGTGCTGGCGAGCGCGGTGCTGGCGCAGACGTTCAGCGGCGAGCTGGAGCCCTACGCGCGCAAGCACTGGAGCGGCCGCGAGGACCTGCGCCAGGTGCTGGCGGACGTCGCCGAGGCAGCGCAGGGGCTGCTCGGGCACGACCTGTACGACCGTTTGCGGAAGCTGCTCGGCAAGCGGGGCATCCGGGTCGAGGACTGAGCCGGGACTGCCGGACCGACTTCAACGTCAACTTCGGGGGGAAGGGCGTCGGTGGCGGGGTGGAGTGGGTCCCCGGGCAGGGATCAGCGCGCTACTGCTCGGACTTTGGAGGGGGGCGCGCTTCGGCTTCCGCCGGGCGCCATCGGCGGAGGACTCCGGAGGA
>CAZLBJ010000351.1:0-3771 GCA_964557755.1 uncultured Thermoanaerobaculia bacterium | reverse complement strand
GTCCAGTTCGTGGCCACCCTCGGCGACCCCAACACCTGGTGGGCGCTGCGCCGGCGCTCCGAGGGGCTGCGGCTGACGCCGATGTCGCGGCTGCGCGGCGCGCGCACCGGCAGCCGCGAGCGGCTGATGGCGGCGGCGGCGAAGCACCCCGGCCGCCTGGAGGTGCGCACCGGCGCGCTGGTCACCCGCGTGCTGTTCGAGGACGGCAACCGCGCGGCGGGGGTCGAGTACCTCGAGGGCGAGCACCTCTACCAGGCCGACCCGCGGGCCCGCCCCGGCGCCGAGGCGCCGCGCCGCGAGGTGCGCGCCGAGCGCGAGGTGATCCTCTGCGGCGGCGCCTTCAACACGCCGCAGCTCCTCCAGCTCTCCGGCATCGGCCCGAGGAGCCTGCTCGAGGAGCACGGCATCCCGGTGCGCGTCGACCTGCCCGGCGTCGGCGAGAACCTCCAGGACCGCTACGAGGTGTCGCTGGTGCTGCGCATGAAGCAGCCGTTCGCCAGCGTCGCCGGCGCCGCCATGGAGGCGCCGAAAGAGGGCGGCCCGCCCGACGCCGCGTTCGACCAGTGGCGGGACGAGCGCCGCGGCATCTACACCACCAACGGCACGGTGATCTCGCTGCTCAAGCGCTCGCGGCCCGAGCTGCCGAGCCCGGACCTCTACGTCTTCGGCCTGGTCACCGACTTCCGCGGCTACTACCCGGGCTACTCGGCGCGCGTGCGGGCGGCCAAGGACCGCTTCACCTGGGCGATCCTGAAGGGCCACACCCACAACACCGCCGGCCGGGTGGCGATCCGCTCGGCCGACCCGCGCGAGCGGCCGCGCGTCGACTTCCGCTGCTTCGACCCGGCCTGCGACCCGCGCGGCGAGGACCTCGAAGCGCTGGTCGGCGCCGTCGGCTTCGTGCGCTCGATCACCGGCCGCTACCGCCACCTGATCGCCGAGGAGGCGCACCCCGGCCCCGGCGTGACGGAGCCCGACGAGGTCCGGCAGTGGGTGCGCGACGAGGCCTGGGGCCACCACGCGTCCTGCACCTGCCCGATCGGCGCCGACGGCGACCCGATGGCGGTGCTCGACGGCGACTTCCGGGTGCGCGGCACCGAGGGGCTGCGGGTGGTCGACGCCTCGGTGTTCCCGCGCATCCCGGGCCTGTTCATCGTCGCCGCGGTGTACATGGTGGCCGAGAAGGCGAGCGACGTGATCCTGGCGGCCGCGCGCCGTCAGAAGAATTCTCCGGAAAGAGGTGAGCGATGAGCGACGTACGGACGAAGACGCGGGACGGCGTGCTGACCGACGAACTGCGCACCAGCCCGGTGGACGCGCACCAGGCGCGCTTCCGGCGGCGCCTGCTGTGGCTGCTGGTGCTGGTGCTGCTGATCGTGGCGGTCTTCTGCGTGGTGCGCGCGGTGCGCGCCGACGTGCCGGTCGATTACGCATCGGACGCGGAGCACTTCAAGTACGGCTCGATCGGCAGCGAGCCCGGCGGCTCGCTGGTCGACGCCGCCGGCGGCCTGCTGCCGCCCGAGCCGATCTTCGAGGTGCTGCCCGAGATCTGCCCCGAGAAGCTCCCCGGCGGCTACGCCTCCCTCGGCTTCGTCGTCGAGGACGGCCACGAGCTGCCGGTCGGGGTGTCACGCCGCCACCGGCTGACGGTCGACCAGGTCGGCCTCAACTGCGCCGTCTGCCACGTCGGCACCTGGCGCGCCTCGCCGGCCGCCGAGCGCCAGGTGGTGCTCGGCATGCCGTCGCACCAGCTCGCGCTGCAGGACTTCTTCCGCTTCGTCCTCGACTGCACCCTCGACCCGCGCTTCACCGCCGACAACGTCCTCGGCCGCATCCCGGACGACGAGATGGGCTGGCTCGACCGCCAGCTCTACCGCTGGGTCGTCATCCCGCGCACCCAACAGCAGACGCTGCAGCTCCACAGCCGGCTGGCCCTGCTGATGGGGAACGAGGTCCCCGAGTGGGGGCGCGGCCGCGTCGACACCTTCAACCCCTACAAGGGGATGCAGTTCAACTGGCGGCTCGCCGACCTGCCGCGCGCCGAGCTCACCGGCTCCTCCGACTTCCCGTCGCTGTGGAACCAGCAGCCGCGCGACGGCATGGAGCTGCACTGGGACGGCAACAACGACTCGGTGGACGAGCGCAACCTCTCCGCCTCGCTCGGCGCCGGGGTGACGCCGGTGACCATCGACCACGACCGCCTCGACCGCGTGCGCGACTGGATCTGGACGCTGCCGCCGCCGGAGTATCCGTTCGAGATCGACCGCACCGAGGCCCGGCGCGGCCGCCAGCTCTACCGGGCGTACTGCGAGGAGTGCCACGCCGACCACCGCTTCAAGGAGGGCGTCGTCTCCGGCTCGCGCGTCGGCACCGTCGAGGCGCTCGCCGACGTCGGCACCGACCCCTACCGCCTGAACTCCTACACCGCCACCTTCGCGGCCAACCAGTACACGCTCTACCCCGACTCGCACTTCCGCTTCCGCCACTTCAGGAAGACGGGCGGCTACGCCAACCAGCCGCTCGACGGCCTGTGGGCGCGCGCGCCCTACCTCCACAACGGCTCGGTGCCGACGCTGCGCGACCTGCTGGAGCCGCCGGAGGCGCGGCCGGCGCGCTTCTACCGCGGCTACGACGTCTACGACCCCGAGCGCGTCGGCTTCGTCCACGACGTGGCGCGGGAGGGGAGCGTGCGTTACTCGGAGTACGACACCTCGCTGCCGGGCAACGGCAACGGCGGGCACCTGTGGGGCACCGATCTCCCGCCGGCGGACAAGGACGCTCTCGTCGAGTACATGAAGCTCTTCTAGGAGGCAGAGGATGGCAGCCAGGAAACGCAAGCTCGTCCGCGTCCTCGTCGTCGTGCTGGTGCTCGCCGCGCTCGCCGGCTGGGCGGCGTGGTGCGCGCTCTTCCGCGAGGAGCCGCAGCAGCTCGCCGACGACTCGCTGGAGGAGTACTTCAAGTACGGCTCGATCGGCACCGAGCAGGACCAGGGCGTGCCGTTCTGGATCTGGCTGGTGCTGCCGACGATGTTCCCCGACCACCTGCCGGCGCCCGGCGGCTACGCGGCGCTCGGCTTCCCGTGGGAGCAGGGCCGGCCGCTGCCGGTGGGCTTCAGCCAGAAGACGATCGGCTTCGAGCGCGTCGGCCTCAACTGCGCCTTCTGCCACACCACCTCGGTGCGCCGCCCAGACGAGCCGGTGGCGCGCCTCTATCTCGGCGGCCCGGCCAACACGCAGGACGTCCTCGCCTACCAGCGCTTCCTCTTCGCTTGCGCCAGCGACCCGCGCTTCACCGCCGGCAACGTGCTGGCCGCCATCGGCCTCATCACCGAGCTGTCGGCGTCCGAGCGCCTGCTCTACCGCTACCTGCTCATCCCGCAGACGCGCAGCGCGCTGCTGCGCCAGAAGGCGCAGTTCGGTTGGACCGACTCGCGGCCGGACTGGGGGCGCGGCAGGATCGACCCGTTCAACCCTGTGAAGGTGGCGATCCTCGACGTCGACGTCGGCGACTCGATCGGCAACTCGGACATGCAAGCCATCTGGAACCTGCGGCCGCGCGTCGAGGGCGAGATGGCCTTCCACTGGGACGGCCTCAACACCGACCTGCGCGAGGTGGTGCTGAGCTCGGCGCTGGGCGACGGCGCGACCCCGAAGTCGCTGCCCTTCGAGCGCCTGGAGGCGCTGGAGGAGTGGCTGCTCGACCTCCAGCCGCCGTCCTACGCCGACCTCTTCCCGGTCGACCAGGCGCTCGCCGCCGCCGGCGAGCCGGTC
>CAZLBJ010000350.1:0-4075 GCA_964557755.1 uncultured Thermoanaerobaculia bacterium | reverse complement strand
CCCCCCACGCCCCCGCCGTCCCCGGCACCCCCGATCCTCCCCAAAGTCCGACTGAAGCGGAACGTCCCCCGGCCGGAGCCCCTCCACCCGCCGCCGTCTCCGGCACTCCCGCCCCGCCCTTCGTGCCGGGACCCGTGGCCGAAAGTGGAGAATTGTGGACAAAAGTGGAAACGCGTGCTACCGTGGGCGCCAATCACCTGCTCGAGGTGGACGGAAACCCATGTTTCGTGGCAGCGCGCCAGCCAAGATCGACGCCAAGGGCCGACTGAAGGTCCCGACCGGCTTCAGCCGTGAGCTCGAGGAGCGCTACGGCAACGAGCTGTTCGTCACCTCCATCCTCGGCGACTCGGCTCTTTTGTACCCCATGCCGGTGTGGGAGGAGACCGAGCAGCGGCTGCTGGCCATGCCGTCCACCAACAGCACCCGCAGGCGGTTCCTCGAGCGGGTGAGCTACTACGGCCAACCGGCGACCCTGGACGCCCAGGGCCGTCTCGTCCTTCCGCCCATCCTGCGCGACAGCGCCGGCATGGACGGCGACGTGGTGGTCAGCGGACGCATCGACCACCTGGTGGTGTGGAACCGTGAACGGTTCGAAGCGCGCATGAGCGACGAGCCGTTCGGCGAGGAGGATTTCGGTGTCCTGAGCGAGTTCGGCATCTGATGGCGGCCCGCCCCACGGCGCGGCAGGCCGACGGAACGGGTGAACACCCCGGTGAGCGATGAAGAACGACACGTTCCCGTCCTGGTCGAGGAAACCCTCCGCTACCTGCGGCCCGAGCGCGGCGGCCTCTTCGTCGACTGCACCCTGGGGGCCGGCGGCCACGCCGAGGCGCTGCTCGCCGCCGGCGCCGCCGACCGCCCGCTGTCGCTCGTCGGCATCGACCGCGACCCCGGCGCCCTCTCGCTTGCCGGCGCCCGCCTGGCCCGCTTCGGCGGCCGGCTGCGCACCGCCGAGGGCAACTTCCACGACCTCGAGTCCCTGCTCGCCGGCACCCTCGGCGAGCCGGTGCCGCCGCTGGCCGGCGTCCTCGCCGACCTCGGCGTCTCCTCGATGCAGCTCGACACGCCGGAGCGCGGCTTCAGCTTCCGCTTCGACGGCCCACTGGACATGCGCATGGGACGCGGCCCCGTGACCGCGAGAGAGATCGTCAACACCTATCCGGAGGCCGAATTGGAGAGGATCTTCAGGGAGTACGGCGACGAGCACCAGGCGCGGCGGGTGGCGCGGTACCTGGTCGAGAGGCGCCGCGAGGCCCCGGTCGAGACCACCGGCGAGCTCAGGGCGATGGTCGACGAGGCGAAGACGGCGCCGCGCGGCCACCGCGGCCGCGAGGGTCGCGTCGACCCCGCCACCCGCGTCTTCCAGGCGCTGCGCATCGAGGTCAACGAGGAGCTCTCCGGCCTCGGCCGCTTCCTCGACCAGGCGGTGCGCCTGCTGGAGGCCGACGGCCGCCTGGTGGTGATCTCGTACCACAGCGGCGAGGACCGCATCGTCAAGCACCGGCTGCGCGAGATGGAGCGCGGCGAGAAGGACCGCGTCACCGGCCGCCCGCTGGCCGAGACGCGCCTGATCGAGGTGCTGACCAAGAAGCCGGTGCGTCCCGGCGAGGAGGAGGTGGCGGTCAACCCCCGCTCGCGCTCCGCTCGCCTGCGCGCCGCCCGCCGCCTCTGAGGAGCCCGAGGGAGACGACGTGCCCAGCGCCTACGCCTACCACCGCACGGTGGACAACACCTACCTGGTGCGCGACCGCGACCGCCGCCGGCGGCGGGAGCACCTGCGCGTGCTGCTGTGGGCGCTGCCGCTGGCCGCCGTGCTGATCGCCTACACAGGGCTGCACGTGCGCGTGCTCGACACCGCGTACGACATCGGCGGCCTCGAGCGCGAGCTGGCCGCCGCCGAGCGCCGGCGCACCGAGCTGGCGCTGGAGGTGGCGCGGCGCTCCGGGCTGCCGCGGGTCGAGGCGCGGGCCGTCGACGAGCTGGGGATGCAGGCGCCGAGCGCCGAGGTGACGGTGTACTGGCACGAGGTGGCGCCGTGAGGCCGCGGCTCGTCCTCGTCCTGGTGGCGGTGTGCCTGTGGTCGGCGGGCATCGCCGTGCGGCTCGCCGGGCTGCAGGTCGAGCGTCACGAGGAGTACCGCGCCCGCGCCCGTGCCCAGCACCACACGGTGGTCGAGCTCGAGCCGCCGCGCGGCACCATCTACGACGCCCGCGGCCGCCAGCTGGCGGTGTCGGTCGAGGTCGACTCGGCGTACGCCAACCCGCGCCGGCTGCAGGCCGAGGGCGACGTCGGGGAGGCGGCGCGGCGGCTGGCGGAGGTGCTCGGCCTCGACGCCGCGGAGCTCGCCGAGGACCTCTCGAAGGACAAGGAGTTCGTGTGGCTGGCGCGCCAGCTCGACCCGCCGCGGGCGGCGGCGGTGGCGGCGCTCGAGGTGCCCGGCGTCGGCTTCCTCGAGGAGTACAAGCGCTACTACCCGATGGGCGAGGTGGCGGCGCAGGTGCTCGGCTTCGCCGGCATCGACCAGCGCGGCCTCGAGGGGCTCGAGCACCTCCACGACGAGCTGGTGGCCGGCCGCGAGGGCACCCAGACGCTGCTGCGCGACGCGCGGCGAGGCACGGCGGCGTCGCCGCTGCTGGCCGGCGACGCGGCGCGGCCGGGGGCCAGCCTCCACCTCACCCTCGACGCCGCCATCCAGCACGTCGCCGAGCGCGAGCTGGCGGCGGCGGTCGAGCGGTACGGCGCCTCCGGCGGCAGCGTCGTCGTCCTCGACCCGCGCACCGGCGCCGTCCTGGCTCTCGCCTCGGCGCCGCTGATCGACGCCAACCGCTTCCCCTCCTACCCGCTGGAGGCGCGGCGCAACCGGCCGGTGATGGACGCCTACGAGCCCGGCTCGACCTTCAAGATGGTCACCGCCGCGGCGGCGCTGTCCGCCAACCTGCTCGACCCGAGCGACGAGCTCGACTGCGGGATGGGCGGCATCACGCTGGCCGGCGTGCGCATCCGCGACCACAAGCGCTTCGGCCTCTTGACCTTCCGCGACGTCATCGCCCGCTCGAGCAACGTCGGCGCCATCAAGACCGGTCTGATCCTCGGCGACGAGCGTCTCTACGACGCGGTGCGCGCCTTCGGCTTCGGCGCCCCGACCGGCGTCGACCTGCCGGCCGAGAACCCCGGCGGGATGCCCGGCTTCGACAGCTGGCAGCGCTGGCCGCTGACCAAGGCCTACGTCGCCTTCGGCCAGGGGGTGTCGGTGACGCCGCTGCAGCTCGCCCGCGCCTTCGCGGCGGTGGCCAACGGCGGCGAGCTGCTGCGCCCGTGGGTGCTGGCGGCGGTCGAGGAGCCGGGCGCGGCGGTGCCCGAGGCGCCGGACCGCGACCGCCTGCTGGGTGGAGGGGTGGCGCTGGCGGCGGCGCCGGAGCCCGCCGCGCGGCGGCGGCCGGCCAGCGGGCCCGAGGTGGTCGGCCGCCCGCTCGCTCCCGCCACCGCCCGCGAGCTCGAGCGCATGCTGGAGGCGGTGGTCGAGGAGGGCACCGGCCGCGCCGCCGCCGTCGCCGGCTACTCGGTGGCGGGCAAGACCGGTACGGCGCAGAAGGCGGAGGACGGCGGCTACTCGCCGCGCAACTTCGTCGCCAGCTTCGTCGGCTTCGTGCCCGCCCGCGACCCGCGGCTGGTCATCGTGGTGGCGGTCGACGAGCCGTGGCCGAGCTACCACGGCGGCGCCGTGGCGGCGCCGGTCTTCGCGCGCATCGCCGAGCAGGCGCTGGTCTACCTCGGCGTGCCGCCCGACCGGCCGCCCAGCGGCGAGGCGCAGGACGAGCTGGAGGGGGAGCCCGACGGAGAGCCGCTCGAGGAGCCGCTCGTCGAGCCGCCGCTGGCGCCGGGCGGCATCGCGCTCGCTTCCACCGCCGCCCTGGAGGGCCCGCCGGCATGAAGCTGTCGCGCCTGGTCGAGGGGCTCGACGCCGCCCCCGCCGACGTTGCCGCAACCGACGTCGCCGCCCTCGACCCCGAGGTCAGCGGCATCGTCCACGACTCCCGGCGCGCCGCGCCGGGAGCGCTGTTCGTGGCCTGGAAGG
>CAZLBJ010000349.1:0-5137 GCA_964557755.1 uncultured Thermoanaerobaculia bacterium | reverse complement strand
GGCGCCGAAGCAGGCGCAATGGATCGCCTCGCCGCGCAGCAGGGCGACGGCGCCGGCGAGCGCGAATCCCGCGGCGAGGGCCGCCACGGCCGCCTGCGTCCACGCGGCACCCGGCCGGGCGACCAGGGCCAGCGCCACGGCCACCTCGCTGCCGGCCAGGAGAAGAGCTGAGCGGCGGGCGCTCCCCGCCGGCGCGCCGAGCCGCCGCAGGACGGCGGCGGCCGGCGCCGGGTCGCGGAGCTTGCCGAGGCCGGCCCAGGCCAGGACGGCGGCCATCGCCAGCGCGATCGTCGTCGAGAGCACGTTGCGGCGTCCTCGCCTCAGCGCGGGCGGACCGCGATCACCTGCTCGGCGCCCTCGGCCTCGCCGGGGTCGACGGTCCACACCACGTACTCTTCGCCCGCGGCCTCGGCCTCGCCGGGCGCGTCGGCCGACACCGTGGCCGCCTGCAGCTTGTAGGACTGATCGTCGAGCTCGAAGCTGCGGCGTTTCGCCACCGCTGCCGGCGCCACGCGGGCGCGCACCAGGGGCCGCACCGCGGCGCCGGACTCCTCCTGGACGAGCACCACCCGCTCGCCCTTGCGCAGCTTGAACCCCGGCGGGAACCCCACCATGGGGACGGACAGGAGGACGCGATCGCCCTCCTGCCGGAAGACGGTTGCCACCTCACCCCGTTCACCGGCCATCTGCCACCTCCTCGTCGCTCGGTTGGCGGATACGTTCCGGGGATGCCGGCCTCCGCCTTACGGCCTGGTGCCGCGGCCCCGGAGATCGCTCTGCTACGTTTGCAGGAAAGCGTAGAGGCGAAATAGCGCGAAAGTCAAATAGACATATCCACCTGTTCCGGGCTGGAATCGAAATCCGCAAAGGTGCGTTACCCTTGTTGCTGGTCACAGGTCATCGGGACGTAGGATCATCTACGGGATACCCGCGCGCAGGCGGGACGGCAGCGAAAGGAGCGGCTCGTGAAGGAGACGAATCGGCAACCGGGGCCGGGCGGCCCCGTCGTATGGATCGCCCTGGCCCTGTGTACGGTCCTCCTCGCCGTCGTGCCGATTCCCGCCTCCGCCGCCAGCCTGACGCCGTCGCGGCCCGGCCTCATGCGCCAGGTGCGCGCCGCGCAGTCGCACGGCGCCTTCTACGCCGTCAACGAGGGCGACCTGCGCACCATGCGCCACAGCGGTGAGCTGGTGCGCATCGAAGGGAACGAGGACTTCGTCCTCAAGTACAGCGTGCCCTTCCCCTACGCCCGCCCCGAGGTCGGCCTCTTCCTCGCGCGCCTCTCCGAGCAGTACCGCGACGCCTGCGGCAAGCGCCTGGTGGTGACCAGCCTGGTGCGGCCGAAGAACCGCCAGCCGCGCAACTCCTCATCCCTGTCGGTGCACCCCACCGGCATGGCGATGGACCTGCGGGTGAGCGAGTACCCGGCGTGCCGCGCCTGGCTCGAGCGGGCGCTGCTCAACCTCGAGGACCGCGGCGTGCTGGAGGCGGCGCGCGAGCGCTACCCGCCGCACTACCACGTCGTCCTCTTCCCCGATCCCTACGTCGACTACGTCCAGGAGAAGGTCGGCCGCACGGTGACCGCCAGCTTCGAGGCCGCGCCCGAGGCCGAGGCCGGCGAGGTGGTGAGCTACCAGGTGCGCCGCGGCGACTCGCTGTGGCAGATCGCGCGCCGTTACGACACCACCGCGCAGTCGATCCAGCGCGCCAACGGCCTCCGCACCACCGTGCTGCGCCCCGGCCAGTCGCTGCGCATCCCGGTGGGCATGACGGCGACGATGAGCCGCCACACGGTGCGCGGCGGCGAGACGCTGTCGTCGATCGCCCGCCGCTACGGCGCGACCGTGCTATACATCCAGCAAGCCAACGGGCTGGCGACCTCCACCATTCGCGTCGGCCAGGAGCTGAAGGTGCCGCAGGTCGACGCCGGCGGCCACACCCAGGACGGGCCGGTGGTCGCCACCGCCACCTACCGCGTGCGCCGCGGCGACAACCTGTGGCGGATCGCCCGCAGCCACGGCACCTCGACGAGCTCCATCCAGCGCGCCAACGGCCTGCGCTCGAGCAGCATCAAGCCGGGCCAGGTGCTGAAGATCCCCACCGCACGCTAAGCTCCTCCCTCGTGCCGCCGGCCGGTCCCGACGACCCCGACCGCCGGCGGCGCGACGCCCTCCTCCTCGGCGGCATCGTCGCCGTCGCCGCCGGGCTGCGGCTGGCGGCGCTCGACCTCGACGGCTTCTGGCTCGACGAGGCCACCACGGCGGTGATCAGCCGCGCCGATCCCGGCCCCCTGGTGGTGCAGCGGGCGCGCTCCGGCCACCCGCCCCTCTTCTTCCTCCTCACCTGGCTCGTCGCCCGTGTCGCCGGCACCGGCGAGGTGGCGATGCGCCTGCCGGCGGCGCTCGCCGGCATCGCCTGCGTGCCGCTGCTGCACCGGCTGGTGCGCCGCGTCGCCGGGCCGCGGCCGGCGCTGCTCGCCGCCGCCCTGCTGGCGGTGTCGCCCACCCACCTCGAGCTGTCGCTGATGGCGCGCGCCTACACGCTGGTAGCGCTCGCCGGTCTCGCGGCGACGCTGCTGCTGGCGGGGGAGGAGCGCACCGAGGCCGCCGGCTGGCGGCGGCCCGCCGGCTTCGCCGCGATCAGCCTCGCCGGGCTCGCATGCCACCTCTCGGCGCTGCTCGTCGTCGCCGTGCACGGCGCCTGGGCGCTGCGCCGCCGGCGCTGGCGCTACGCCGCCGCGGCGGCCGCGGTGGGCGCCGCCTTCGTGCCCTGGCACCTGTGGGCGCGCGGCCTGCGCCTGCGGCCGGGCGGGCCGCTGGCGTGGGTGCCGCCGTTCGGCGAGACGACGGTGCCCAACCTCGGCGCCGACCTGGTGGCCGACCTGCGCGGCTGGGGCGCCCTCGAAGCGTGGCCCGGGCCCGAGCTCGGGCCGGCGCTGGGCTGGGCGGTGCTCGCCGTCCTCGTCGCTCTGGCGGCGGCCGGCGCCGTGCGCGCTCGCGGCGAGGCGCGCCTGTTCGCCTGGCTGTGGCTGGGTCCGCCGGCCCTCGCCCTGGCCGCGGTGGCGGCGGGGGAGCCCAACATGCTCCACGAGGCGCGCTGGTTCCTGACCTCCAGCGTCGCCTTCGTGGCGCTGCTGGCGCGGGGGATCGACGGGGTGGGCAGGGAGTCGCGGGTCTGGCGCCGCCGCGCCGCCGCGGCCGCCGCCCTCGCCGCGCTCGCCGCCGGCTGCGCCCTCGAGCTGGCGCAGCCGGAGAGCACCGACTGGCGCGGCGTGGCGCGCGCGGTGGCGGCCGAGGGGCGCCCCGGCGAGGAGCTCCTGGTGCTTTTCGAGCCGGTCCACGAGCGGACGACACTGCGCTTCTACCACCAGGGGCCCTTCCGGCGCCTCGGCGAGCGGCCGTGGCGCCGCGACGCGCCGCCGGGGGTGTGGGTGGCATGGTCGCCGGACGCCTTCGAGGCGCTGCGCCGCCGCGACCCGCGCGCCGCCGCCGACGCCGAGCGCGAGCTGCGGCGCCTGCGCCGGCGGCTGCCGGAGGAGCGCGTCCACCCGCTGCGCTCCGGCACCCTGGTCCACCTCGGGCCGGAGAAGGCGCCTACAGGACCGTGAAGCGCGGCGGCCCCTCGGTGAGGACGCCGATCTCGGCCGCCCGGTGGCCGCCCTCGCGCAGCGCCGCCAGTAGAGCGTCGGCTTGCTCGGGCGGCGCGGGCAGCAGCAGGCCGCCGGAGGTCTGCGGGTCGAAGAGCAGCTCGCGCTGCACGGCGGTGAGGCAGCGCCGGTCCTCGAACAGCGCCGCGGCGGCCTCGTCGTTGTCCGAGGTGCAGCCGGTGGTGATGCCCCGCTCGACCAGGCGGAAGAAGGCGTCGTGCACCGGCAGGGCGTCCCAGCGCACCTCGACGCCGACGCCGGAGTTGCGCGCCAGGTTGAGGGCGTGGCCGGCGAGGCCGAAGCCGGTGACGTCGGTGGCGGCGGCGACGCCGTGGTCGAGCGCCAGGCGGCCGGCGGCGGCGTTGAGGCGCTCCATCTCGACGAGCGCCGGCTCGAGGCCGGCCTCGTCGAGCTTGCCCGCCTTGAAGGCGTTGATCAGCACGCCGGTGCCGAGCGGCTTGGTGAGCAGCAGCCGTTCGCCGGGCCGCGCCTTGTCGTTCGACAGCACCCGGGCCGGGTCCGCTTCGCCGACCACCGCCAGGCCGTACTTGAGCTCCGGGTCGGTCACCGAGTGGCCGCCGAGCAGCACCGCGCCCGCCTCGAGCAGGGCGTCGGCGCCGCCGGCCAGCACCTGCGCCAGCACGCCCTCGGGCACGCCGACGCCGGGCAGGCAGCACAGGTTGAGGGCGAACAGCGGCCGCCCGCCCATGGCGTAGACGTCGGACAGCGCGTTCGCCGCCGCCACCCGGCCGAAGCGGCGCGGGTCGTCGCACACCGGCGGGATGAAGTCGACGGTGGCGACCAGCGCGCGGTCGCCCAGCAGGTAGACGCCGGCGTCGTCGGAGGTGCCGGCGCCGACGAGCACACCTTCCCCGTGGCCGGCCATCGCGGCCAGCGGTCCCACGAGCTCTGCAAGGTCCCCCGGACCTACCTTGGCCGCTCAACCACCGGTGGTGGCCAGGTCGGTCAGGCGGAACTTGCGCCGGAAGAGGGCGGCCGCCATGACGGGGCGAGTCTAGCCGACCTGGAGCGCGGGGTAGGATTCCCCCGTGAGCTCGACGGCGCCTCCGAAAACGCGCACCCGCGCCGTGCCCGCCGCCGCCGTGCTGCTGGCGGTGCTGCTGGCGGTCAACGCGGTGGCGGTGTGGGGGATCTTCTCGGCGCGGCGCAGCGCCGAGGAGGAGGCGGTGCGCGAGCTCGGGCTGACCACCGCGGCGCAGGCGCGCGCGCTGGAGGCGGCGCTGGCCTCGCTGGCCGGCGACGTCATCTTCCTCAGCCAGGCGCCGGCGCTCGCCGAGGCGCCCGAGACGATGGCCGCCGACGACCCGATGGCGGCGCGCTGGGCGCGGCTCGGCGCCGAGGGGGGCCTGCTGCTGTTCCTCGAGTCGCACGACGAGGTCGAGCGTGCCGTCGCGCGCACCGCCGAGGGCGAGGTGCTGGTGGCGGTGGGGCGCCGCGAAGGGGCGCCGATCGTCATGCCGCCGGAGGCCT
>CAZLBJ010000348.1:0-6642 GCA_964557755.1 uncultured Thermoanaerobaculia bacterium | reverse complement strand
CGCGGCGGCGACGACGAGGAGGAGCAGCCCGCGGCGCCGCCGGCGGGCAGGCGTCTCCATGCCAGGCGCGTGGCGTAACGCCGGCGGTCAGCCGACGGTGCGCTCCTTGACCGCCCGCTTCTCCATGTCGATCAGCCAGCGCTTGACCTTTTTGCCGCCGATGTAGCTGCCGATGCCGGACTTGTTGGTGGTCACGCGGTGGCAGGGGATGACCAGCGGCAGCGGGTTCTCGATCAGCGTCGCCAGCACCACGCGGTAGGCGTCGGGTTGGCCTGCGGCGGTGGCGACGTCGCGGTAGGTGCGGGTGCGGCCGTAGGGGATCTTGGCGGCCTCCTTGAGGATGCGCCGCGGCAGGCCGGTAATGCCGGTGGGGTCGAGCGACCACTCGAGGTCGAGCTTGCGGCGCACGCCGGCGAAGTACTCCGAGATGCGCCCGAACAGCTCCTCCATCTCGTCGCTCTCGTCGAGCTCGATGAAGGGGGTGAAGTCCTTGACCTCGCGCTTCTTCGGGTTGACCAGCACCCGCGTCACCACGCCGTCGCGCATCTCCATGGCGATGCTGCCGACCGGCACCGGCATGGTGAACCGCACCACCACCGGCGACGCCGCCGCGACGGCCCCGTCGGTCGCCCCTTCCTGTGCTTCCGCCATGGCGAAAAGCCTAGCACGACAGGAGGACGCTGCTCCCGCCCCGGTCCGCGATTCAACCCGCGACGCGCACCGACATCTCCTCCCAGCGCGCCGAGGCCAGCGCCACCGCCAGCTCGACGTCGCCGCCGTAGTCGCGCCTCTCGACGTGGCGCGCCGGTAGCCGGAAGGTCGTCGCGCCCACCAGCGGCAGCGGGTCGAGGTGGAGGGTCGCCGCCTGCGGGTCCCAGCGGCCGCGGATCGTCCGCAGGCCGTCGCCGCAGTCCGGCACCTCGGCCGAGAACGCCTCCGTCCAGCCGCTCGCCACGGTGAGCGACGCGGTGTCGGCGAAGCGCAGGAAGCGGTAGTCCGCCGCCGCCTCCTCCGCCGCCACGCCGGTCTCCTCGAGCAGCGCCCCGCGCCGCTCCTCGAGCGCGCCGACCATCGCGTCCCACGCCTCCTCGCCGTGCCGCTCGAGGAAGCTCAGCGCGTGCAGGGTGACGAGCAGCGCCGCGTACGGCCGTTCCGCCGCGAAGCGCCCGGTGCCGCGCAGCCACACTTCGCGCCGCGCCTCCGCGGGCACCGACAGGAAGTCGTGCGGGCGCCCCGCGGCGGCGTCCCAGCGCGGCGCCGCGTCCGCCTCGCGCCAGCCGTTGTCGTGCTCGCGGGTGGCGAACAGCAGATCCTCGCGGCGCGAATGGTCCGCCACCTCCGGGCCGCGCCACAGACGCAGCAGCTCGCCCGAGAAGCGGGCGTGGTCGGGTTGGGTGACGAGCCGCCAGCCGCGGCCCGCCCGGGCGACGATCATGGCGCCGAGCCTACCCGAAGGGAGGGCGCCAGGAAGGCCGCGTCCGGCTAACGTCGGGACGGCGGTGGGCCGTCGAGAATTCGCCTGCTTGTCACAGTTTGGGCCGTCGGCGTCACCTCACCTTCAGAATCTACGAAGTATAGAGCTTCGAGGAATATCCATGGTCTTCCTGCCCGAACCCTGGCGCGTCAAGGTGGTCGAGCCGATCCGTCTGCCGCCGCCCGAGGAACGCGAGGAGCGGCTGCGCGCCGCCGGCTTCAACCTCTTCCGCCTGCCGTCGGAGGCGGTCTTCATCGACCTGCTGACCGACTCGGGCACCTCGGCGATGTCCGACCACCAGTGGGCCGGCATGATGCTCGGCGACGAGGCCTACGCCGGCTCCCGCAACTTCTACCACTTCGAGGCGGCGGTGCAGGAGATCTTCGGCTTCCCGCACGTGGTGCCGGTGCACCAGGGGCGGGTGGCCGAGAACCTGCTGTTCTCGACGCTGGTGCGGCCGGGGATGATCGTCCCCAACAACTCGCACTTCGACACCACCCGCGCCAACGTCGAGGCCAACGGCGGCAGAGCGCTCGACCTGGTGATCGACGCCGCCCGGCGCCCCGCCGAATGGCACCCGTTCAAGGGCAACGTCGACCTCGACCGGGTGCGCGCCCTGTTCGCGTCTACCGAGCGCGAACGCATCCCGCTCGCCATGCTCACCCTGACCAACAACTCCGGCGGCGGCCAGCCGGTGTCGCTGGCCAACGTCCGCGGCTACTCGGAGCTGTGCCGCGAGTTCGGGATCCCCTTCTACGTCGACGCCTGCCGCTTCGCCGAGAACGCATGGTTCATCCAGCAGCGCGAGGAGGGCCAGGGCGGCCGCTCGGTGGCGGACATCGTGCGCGAGGTGTTCTCGCTCGCCGACGGCTGCACCATGAGCGCCAAGAAGGACGGCCTCGCCAACATCGGCGGCTTCTTCGCCAGCCGCGACCCGGCGCTGGTGGAGACGATCCGGCAGCGGCTGGTGCTGATCGAGGGCTTCCCGACCTACGGCGGCCTGGCGGGCCGCGACCTCGAGGCGGTGGCGCGCGGCCTGCGCGAGGTGCTCGACGAGGAGTACCTGCGCTTCCGCGTCGCGCAGGTCGAGGCCTTCGGCCGCCGCCTGACCGCGCTCGGCGTCCCGATCATCCAGCCCACCGGCGGCCACGCGGTCTACGTCGACGCGCGCGACTTCCTGCCCGAGATCCCGCCCGACGAGCTGCCGGCACAGGCGCTGGCCGTGGCGCTCTACCGCGAGGGCGGCGTGCGCGGCGTCGAGATCGGCAGCGTGATGTTCGGCGGCGACGCGCCGCTCGAGCTGGTGCGCCTGGCGGTGCCGCGCCGCGTCTACACCAACTCCCACCTGCAGTACGTCGCCGAGGTCCTGGAGTCGATCCGCGACCACCGCGACCGCGTGCGCGGCCTGCGCATCGTCGAGCAGGCGCCGCTGCTGCGGCACTTCACGTGCCGCTTCGAGGAGTTGGCCTTCGCCGTCTGCGGCTGAGCGATCGTCCGCCTAGCCGCAGGTGGCGAGGCCGGTGGTGTCCTGGATCGGCAGGAACGGCTCGCCGACGGGGTTCTCGTAGCGCCTCTCGACGCCGGCGGCGACGTCGCGCACCACGAGCTCGACGCCGGCGTCGGTGAGGCCGGCGGCGAACACCCAGTAGCGGTTCGCGAAGGCGCAGGCGTCGAGCACCTTGACCATCACCTCGACGTTGTCCTCGCCGAAGAACCAGAACCAGCCGCTGTCGGGGCCGAGCGCCACCGGCTCGCCGTAGCCGCGGCTGCCCGCCGCGGTGGTCCACACGGCGGTGACCTCGAAGCGGCCGCCGCCGAGGACCAGCGGCTCGGGCGGCGGCGGGTCGACGCGCTCGAAGACGAAGCGGCCGAGCGGCGGCGCGCCGGCGAACGGGAAGCCGGTGATCGGGTGGATCGGCTGCCGCGGCACCGTCGCCTGGTTCGGCGAGCGGAAGGTGGTGCCGCTGTCGGTGCCGGCGTCCCACGGGCCGAGCGGCACGGTCTTGCGCAGCAGCCACTCGCCGCGCTCGGCGAGCGGCAGGCCGGCGACGCCGACAAACCAGTCCGGGCTCGGCGCCACCATCGTCACCAGGGTGACCCGCGGGTGCTCGGCGGTGACCGTCAGCATGGCGTGGCCGGCCCCCGGCGAGCGGTTCACCGGCTCGCCGACCACGAAGCCGGCGGCGGTGCCGAGGGCGCGCACCTCGTCCCGCAGAGGCACCACCTGGCCGCGCTCGGCCATCAGGCGGATGCCCTCGGTCGCCGCGCCGCCGGGGCGCCACAGCTCGACCCCCGGGCCGTGCACGGCCCCCACCAGCGGCGAGAAGTGGGCGTCGGAGGGGAAGTCGGCCGGGTGGTCGGCGGCGTTCCAGGCGGCCTCGAAGGTCACCCGGTAGGTGGCGGGCTCCTGGGCACGTGCGGGCAGCGCCGCGCCGGCCGCGGCGAGGGCGGCGAGCAGCAGCGGAGCGGCGCGGCGGCGCGGGCGGCGGTTCACCCCGCGAGCCTAGCGGGCGTTCGGCACGAAAGCATCACGGTGAGCCCCGCACCTCGTTCCTCCCCCGGGGTTCCCTCCCCCGGGCGGTGGGGCGCCCGCGCGCGTGGGTGGGGCCGCGGCGGGAAGCCGTCCTGTACGCTCACTCCATGCGCAAGATCACCCGCGAAGACGCCCTCGACTACCATTCCCGGGAGCCCCACGGCAAGATCCGCGTGGTCCCGACCAAGCCCACGGCGACGCAGCACGACCTGTCGCTGGCCTATACGCCGGGGGTCGCCCACGCCTGCAAGGCGATCGAGGACGACCCGCTGGCCGCCTTCCGCCTCACCGCCCGCGGCAATCTGGTGGCGGTGGTCTCCAACGGCACCGCCGTGCTCGGCCTCGGCGACATCGGCGCCCTCGCCGGCAAGCCGGTGATGGAAGGCAAGGCGGTGCTCTTCAAACGCTTCGCCGGGGTCGACGTGTTCGACATCGAGCTCGCCACCCACGACCCCGAGGAGGTGATCCGCACCGTCAAGCTCCTCGAGCCCACCTTCGGCGGCATCAACCTCGAGGACATCAAGGGCCCCGAGTGCTTCGAGATCGAGCGGCGCCTCAAGAGCGAGATGAACATCCCCGTCTTCCACGACGACCAGCACGGCACCGCCATCATCTCCGGCGCCGCCCTGCTCAACGCCCTGGAGCTGGCGGGCAAGCGCATCGAGGACGTCAAGATCGTCTTCTCCGGCGCCGGCGCCGCCGCCTTCGGCTGCCTGTGGCTCTACCTGCTGCTCGGCGCCAAGAAGGAGAACATGGTGCTGGTCGACTCGAAGGGCGTCGTCTACCGCGGCCGCGGCGAGCACATGACGCCACAGAAGGAGGAGTTCGCGGTCGACACCGAAGCCCGCACCCTGGCCGAGGCGGTGGCCGGCGCCGACGTGCTGGTCGGCCTCTCGGTGGCGGGCCTGGTGACCCAGGACATGGTGCGCTCGATGGCCGGCGACCCGATCGTCTTCGCGATGGCCAACCCGACGCCGGAGATCTCCTGGGAGGAGGCCACCGAGGCGCGCTCCGACGTCATCATGGCCACCGGCCGCAGCGACTACCCGAACCAGGTCAACAACGTGCTCGGCTTCCCGTTCATCTTCCGCGGCGCCCTCGACGTGCGCGCCACCGACATCGACGACGGGATGATGCTCGCCGCGGTGCGGGCGCTGGCCGAGCTGGCGCGCGAGGACGTGCCGGACGCGGTGCTCAAGGCCTACGGCCTCGAGGGCCTGCGCTTCGGCCGCGAGTACCTGATCCCCAAGCCGTTCGACCACCGGGTGCTGCTGCGCGTGCCGCCGGCGGTGGCGCGGGCGGCGATGGAGAGCGGCGTGGCGCAGGAGCCGATCGCCGACTTCGAGGCCTACGAGCGGCGCCTCGAGACGCTGATCTCGCGCCGCCTGGAAGTGATGCACGACGTCATCGACCGCGCCCGCCGCGACCCCAAGCGCATCGTCTTCCCGGAGGGCGAGGAGGGCAAGATCCTGCGCGCCGCGAAGATCCTCGTCGACCGCGGCATCGCGCGGCCGGTGCTGCTCGGCCGCCCCGACGTCATCGCCGAGCGGCTGGCCGAGCTCGACCTGGCGCCGGAGGACGTCACCGTCGTCCACGTCAAGGGGTCGGACCGGCTCGAGGCCTACGCGCAGCGCTTCCACTACCTGCGCCGCCGCCACGGCGTCACCCTCGAGGACGCCCGCCACCTGATGCGCTCGCACAACTACTTCGGCACCATGATGGTCGAGCAGGGCGACGCCGACGGCCTGATCTCCGGCATCACCCAGCACTACCCGGAGACCATCCGGCCGGCGCTGCAGATCGTCCACACACGCCCCGGCGTGCGCCGCGTGTGCGGCTGCTACATGCTGATCCTCGAGGACCGCCTGTTCTTCCTCGCCGACACCACGGTGAACATCGACCCTTCGGCCGAGGACCTGGCGGAGATCGCCCAGCTCACCGCCGACTTCGCGCGCCGCTTCCAGGTGGTGCCGCGGGTGGCGATGCTGAGCTTCTCGAACTTCGGCTCGAACACCCACCCGGCGGCGCTCAAGGTGCGCCGCGCGGTGGAGCTGCTCCACCAGCAGGCGCCGGACCTCGAGGTCGACGGCGAGATGCAGGCCGACACCGCGGTGCTGCCGCGCCTGCTCGAGGAGGTCTACCCGTGGAGCCGCCTCTCCGGCCCCGCCAACGTGCTGATCTTCCCCGAGCTGCAGAGCGCCAACGCCGCCTACAAGCTGATCTGGCGCCTCGCCGACGCCGAGGCGATCGGCCCGGTGCTGCTCGGCGTCGGCAAGCCGGTCCACCTGCTGCAGCGCGGCGTCGAGGTGGCGGAAGTGGTCAACATGGCGGCGCTGTGCGCCGTCGACGCCCAGGAGCTGGAAGGCGCGGGCCGCTGAGCTTGTTCTCCATCAGTGGCGACCGGGCGTCTTTACCGGCGCCCGGGGCGTGGCTTAGAATGCCCGTCACGCCACCCAACAGTGAACCGCCGCGCCCCCGCGTCGACGGGGGGTGGTGACGTCAACCTGGCATGATGGAGGTAGGTTCCGATGCACAAGAAGAGCATTTCCCTCGTCGTCTGCGCCGCGCTGCTGGTCGCGCTCGCCGCCGCCGTCCCGGCCGCCGCCGCCGGCGACAAGCCGCGCATCGCGGTGCT
>CAZLBJ010000347.1:0-4082 GCA_964557755.1 uncultured Thermoanaerobaculia bacterium | reverse complement strand
CCGGCGCGCACGCTGGGCGCCGTCAGCCTGTCGACCGGCACCTGGCCGGTGGGCCACGGCGACCGCATGGGCGGCGTGCTCGAGCTGCGTACCCGCGAGCCGGAGGCCGGCCGCCGCCTGCTGCTCGGCCTCGGCGTCCTCGACGCCTTCGCCGCCGGCTCCGGCCGCTTCACCGGCTCCGGCGGCTCCGCCACGGGCGGCGACTGGCTGGTCAGCGCCCGCCGCGGCTCGCTCGACCTCGCCCGCGACGCGGTGGGAGACGAGGACCCCTCCTTCTGGGACGCCCTGGTCAAGGTGGAGGCCGACACCGCCACCGGCCTGTGGAGCGCCCACCTGCTCGCCGCCGGCGACCGCCTGACCGTCGACACCCGCGAGGAGGAGGACTTCGAGCGGCTGGAGAACGACTACCGCAGCACCTACGCCTGGCTCACCCACCAGTGGCTGCCGGCCGGCCGCGTGGTGGTCGACTCGCACGCTTCGTGGGCCGCCATCGAGGGCCGGCGGCGCAGCGAGGCGAGCGAGGAGCAGGGGAGCTACGGGCTGCGCGACCGGCGCGACCTCGAGGTGCTGGCGATGTCGCAGGAGGCGGCGTTCCAGGCCTCGACCCGCCACCTGTGGCGCGCCGGCTGGGAGGCGCGGCGCTACACGGCGGACTTCGACTACGCCAAGGACCTCGAGCTCGACGTCGTCATCCTGGCGCCCTTCGCACCGCCGCGGCGCACCGTGCACGCCTTCGACGACACTCTGACCGGCGAGCACCTCGGCGCCTGGGCCAGCCACCGCACCTCGCGCGGGCGCTGGACCGGGGAGCTCGGCGTGCGCTGGGACCGCCACACGGCGACCGACGACACGCTGGTCAGCCCGCGGCTCCACCTCGCCCGCCGGCTCGGCGAGAGGAGCGTGGTGCGCGCCGCCTGGGGCCGCTTCGTGCAGTGCCAGCGCCCCTACGAGCTGCAGGTCGAGGACGGCGAGACGGGCCTGGCGCCGGCCGAGCGCTCACAGCACGCGGTGCTCGGCTTCGAGACGCTGCCGGAGGGCGCCGCCGCCGGCCCGCTGCGCCTCGACGCGCTGCGCGTCGAGCTCTTCCACCGCCGCGTCGCCAACCCGCGGCCGCGCTACGAGAACCTGCTCGAGCCGCTCAATTTCTTCCCCGAGATCGAGCCTGACCGCGTGCGTCTCACGCCCGAGGAGGGCACCGCGCGCGGCGTCGAGCTGCTGCTGCGCGGGCGCTTCGGGACGCGCGTCGATGGCTGGCTGGCGTGGTCGTGGGCGCGCGCCGAGGAACGCCTGGGTGGCCGCACCGTGCCGCGCCGCCAGGACCAGCCGCACACCGTGTCGGTGGCGCTGGCCTGGCGGCTGCCGCGGCGCTGGGACCTCGCCGCCGCCTGGCGCTTCCACTCCGGCTGGCCGACGACGCCGGTCGTCGCCCTCGAGCTGCCGGAGGAACCCGAGGAGCCGGAGGAGGAGGGTGGCGGGGACGGCGGTGGCGCGGAGGACGGCGCGGCGCTGGCGGCGGCGGACGAGGGGGCGCGGCCGGTGGCGGTCTTCGGCCCGCTGAACAGCGAAAGGCTTCCCGACTACCACCGCCTCGACCTGCGCCTCAGCCGCCGCTGGCAGCGCCCGTGGGGCGGGCTGGTCTTCTACGTCGAGGTGCAGAACCTCTATGACCGCGAGAACCCGTCCGGCTTCGACGTCTCCTTCGACGACGAGGAGGGGCTGGTGGTCGAGGAGGAAGCGTGGCCCGGCCTCTTCCCGTCGCTGGGCTTCGTGCTGGAGCTCTAGCGGCGGGAGACCACCAGCTCGCCATCCTCCAGGCGCGCCTCGAGGTCGGCGCCGGGGAGGACCACGAACGCCGCGCGCTCCGGCGGCAGGTCGCCGAAGTCGCCGTGCAGCACGATCTCGCGCGCCGCGCGTTCGACGCCGGCGTCCTGCCAGCGCAGAGTCCAGCCGGTCTCGCGCGCCACCCAGGCGAGCAGCTCGGCCACCGTGCGCCCCTCGACGTCGAAGGCGGCGGCCCCCGCCACCCACTCCCAGCCGGCGCCGAAGGCGGGCACGGCGCGGCGGAGCGGCTCGCCCTCGGCGGCGACCACCAGCTCCTCGCCGGCCGGGGCCAGCCAGCGCGCGCCGCCGCGCTCGACGGCCACCGCCCCCGCGCGGACGCGCACCTCGAGGGCCGGGCGGGGCGCGTCGAGCAGGCGGACGGCGAAGCGGGTGCCGACGTCCTCGGCGGTGGCGACCGGGGTGTGGATGCGCAGGGAGGTGGTGGAGGCGCGGTCGTCGCCGGTGTCGGCGTAGAGGGCGCCGCGGGCGAGGGCGAGGGTCAGGGGCGGATCGTCGTTCCGGGCGCCGGCCGAGACCAGATCGGCGAAGGGGGGAAAGTGGAGAAGGGTGTCGGCGTCGAGGCGCAGGTCGGTGCCTCCCGGCAGGCGTAGCGAGAGCGCGGCGCCGGGGGCGGTGCGCACGGCGGCGCCGGCGGGCACCGCGTCGCCCGCCGCCAGCGGCCGCTCGGCGACGCCCGCCGGCTGCAGCCAGGCACTGCCGCGTACCGTCTCGACGCGCGCCAGCTCGGCCGGAACGGCCGTCCTGGCCAGCCACCACCAGGCGCCGAGCCCGAGCGCCGCGGCCAACACGGCCGCGGCGGCCAGCGCCGGCCGCCGCGCGGTCCATCGCCGCTCCTCCGCCGCCTCCCCCCGCCGTCGCGCGTGCACCGCCTCCAGCCACGCGGCGCGTGCCGCGGCGGTGATCGCCGCCAGGTCGTCCTCCGGCACCTCTGGCCGCGGCCCGGCGGCCGCCAGCAGGCGCCGGACCTCCTCCTCGTCGTCCCCATCCCGGGGCCGGCGTGGCTCATCCATGGTCTAGCTCCCCTTCCGTCCGCAGCACGAGACCCGCGTCGAGGTCGAGGTAGCCGCGGCGGAACGCGGCGCGGGCGCGGGTGAGGATCGACTCGGCGGCCTTCGGCGAGGTCTGTAGCCGGACCGCGACGTCGGCCACCGGCAGGCCCTCGACGTACTTCCACTCGAGCGCCCGCGCGTAGTGCGCCGGCAGCAGGTCGAGGGCGGCGTGGACGTGGTGCGCCGACTCGCGCCGCAGCAGCGCCGACTCCGGGCTCGGCGGCGGCGCCGCGCGGTGCCCAGCGGCCGGTACCAGCTCGAGCTCGACGGCGCTGCCGGCGCTGCGCGGCGCCGGCGAGGTGGCCGGCGCCTCCAGCGGTATCTCGACCGGCGCGCGGCGCCGCCGCCGCCGGTGCATCCGCACCTCGTTGCGGCAGCAGGCGCACAGCCAGGTGGCGAGCGCCGCCTCGCCGCGGTAGGTGTCGAGCTTCGAGAGGGCCTTGGTCATCGCGGTCTGCACCGTGTCGCGGGTCAGCTCGCGGTCGCCGTCCAGCAGCGCCAGGGTGAAGCGGTAGCAGGCGCGGAGGTAGCGCTCGCCGAACGCCGTGAAGGCGCCGTCGTCGCCGCCGAGCATGCGCTCGACGAGCTGCAGGTCGTCCGCGTGTCGTGCCTCTGGCATTCGCCGCCGGGGTCGGTCGCCGCCGATCATACGGCCCGGAAGCGGGCCGTCACGGGATCGGATGCGGCGGCGGCGGGAATCCTTCGCCGGGCCGGCGGCTCCGGTAAGCTGGCGGCATGATCCCGCTCGCCGAAGCCTGGGCGCGGCTCGAGCCGCACCTCGGGCCGCTGTCCGCCGAGCGCCTGCCGCGGCGCGCCTGCCTGGGGCGGGTGCTGGCCGAGGGGCTGACCGCCACCGTCGACGTGCCGCACGCCGACGTCTCGGCGATGGACGGCTACGCGCTGGCCGGCGGCCTCGAGCCGGGGGCGCGGCTGCCGGTGGGGGAGCGCATCGCCGCCGGCGATCCGCCCGGCCGCGCGCTGCCGGCGGGCGCCGCGCTGCCGATCATGACCGGCGCACCGGTGCCGGCCGGCGCCGACCGGGTGGTGCGCTTCGAGGATACCGAGCTGGCCGACGACGGGGTCGTGGTGCGGGTGCCGCCGCCGGCCGGCGCCAACGTCCGCCGCCGCGCCGAGGTGCTCGCCGCCGGCGCGCCGCTCTTGCCCGCCGGCGCGCCGCTGACGCCCGCCGCC
>CAZLBJ010000346.1:0-5874 GCA_964557755.1 uncultured Thermoanaerobaculia bacterium | reverse complement strand
CCTTTCGCCTGGTCTGGGACGGGGCGTCGGACCTCGACCTGCTGGTCGAGGACCCGGCGGGGGAGTGCGTCTTCTACGCCAACCCGCGCTCGCCGGCAGGCGGCGTCCTCGACGTCGACTGCAACGCCGGCAGCGGCCAGGCCTGCGCCCACCCGATCGAGAACGTGTTCTGGCCCGACGGCACCGCCCCCGCCGGCACCTACCGCCTGTGGGTGCAGGCCCACTCGCTGATCCCCGCCGAGGCGCCGCTGCCGTACCGCCTGCTGGTGCTGCGCGGCGAGCGCCCGGCTTGGCGCCGCGACGCCGACCTCCGCGACCATCTCGAGCTCCACGGCCCCTTCGCCTACACCTACCCCGACGGTGCCATGGCCGAGCCCGCCGAGCCCGGCACCCTGCCGCCACGCTGCGACCCCTGGGAGCGCATGCGGCGAGAGCAGGAGGAGCGCGACCGCGATGCATCTTGACATCAACGGCGCCGAACCTCATGATGACCTCATGCGTACGACGCTGACCTTGGAGCCCGACGTCGCCGAGCGGATCAAGCAGGAGACGCGGCGGACCGGCAAGGGGATGAAGGTGCTGGTCAACGAGGCGTTGCGGATGGGACTGGGCTTGGCGGCCAGGACCGAACGGCCGCCGAAGTTCGAAGTGCAACCGCACTCCTTCGGGCTCAGGCCGGGTATCGACCGGGACCGCATGAACCAGCTCCTCGACGAGATGGAGGTGGAGGAGACGGCGCGGAAGCTGAGCCGATGATCCTCCCGGACTTGAATCTCCTGGTCTATGCCCACGACCTCGATGCTCCCGCCCACGCCGCGGCACGGACCTGGTGGGAGGCCAGGCTCAACGATCCCTCGCCGGTCGGCATGGCCTGGGTCGTGCTCCTCGGCTTCGTGCGGATCGCGACCCACCGCGCCATCTTCCGAAACCCCCTCTCGGTCGACGTCGCCTGCTCCCACGTCGCCCGGTGGCTGGCGCAGCCGCAGGTGATGATCCTGCACCCGGGGGAGCGCCATGCCGACATCGTGTTCGGGCTCCTCCGCGGCGTCGGCACCGCCGGCAACCTCACCACGGATGCGCACCTGGCGGCACTCGCCATCGAGCTCCAGGCCGAGCTCCACTCCACCGACGCCGACTTCGGCCGCTTCCCCGGGCTGCGGTGGCGCAACCCACTGGCGAAGCGATGAACGGTCCCGAGCCGCAACTGCGCCCGGAGCAGGAGACGGCGCTCGCCTACGCAAGGCGGGCGGGCACCGAAGCGCCGGTGGCGTCGATCGTGCGGCGGTTGGAGACGACCTTCGGCGAGCTGGACGCCGAGCTGGCGGCCGTCACGCCCGAGGCGGCGGCGTGGTCGCCCGGGCCCGGGTCGTGGTCGGTGCGGCAGGTGGTGGACCACCTGGTCGTCAGCCACCGGCGGGCGGCGGAGCAGCTCGCCGAGCTGGTGGCCGGCCGCGAGCCCGCCGGCGGGCCGGTCCCGGCCGGCCTCCTGTCGCCGGAGCCGCCGGACGTCCCGTGGCCGCGGCTCGCCGGTGAGCTGCGCGACACCCACGCCGCCTTCCTGCGCCTCGTCGCCGCCACCCCCGACGACACGCCGCTCGCCGCCCGCGCGCCGGTCGAGATGGTGGTCAAGTGCGCGACCGAGGGCGGCGGCACCGAACCGGTGCACTGGGTCGAGAGCTTCGACTGGAAGGCGGTCGCCGTCCTCTTCCGCGCCCACGCCCTCGAGCACCTGCACCAGGTGCGGCGCCTCCTGGCGGCGCGCGACGCCGCGGCGTAGGGCCGGGCCGCCCCCCGCCGCGCCGGGTATACTCCCCCTGCCCGCGCGCCGCGCCGCCCGCGGGCGCCGGACCCTCCATCCCCACGACCCGCGCCCCCACGAGGAAGGCCGTCATGACCGAGACCGTCGAACCGCGCCTGGCCCGCGGCCTGCGCGACCTGCTGCCGGAGGAGATGATCCCGCGGCAGCGCATGCTCGCCGCCATCCGCCGGGTCTACGAGCTCTACGGCTTCTCGCCGATCTCGACGCCCGCCATCGAGCACCGCGACGTGCTGCTCGGCGCGGCGGCCGGCGACGAGGCGTCGGGGTCGATCTTCACCGTGCGCGGGCCGGACGACGACGACCTCGGGCTGCGCTTCGACCTCACCGTGCCGCTGGCCCGCGTCGTCGCCCAGTACCGCGACCTCGGCCGCCCCTTCCGCCGCTACCAGGTGGCCGACGTGTGGCGCGCCGACAAGCCCGGCCGCGGCCGCTTCCGCGAGTTCATGCAGGTCGACCTCGACTCGGTCGGCGCGCCATCGGAGATCGCCGACACCGAGATCCTCGCCGCCATGTGCGACACGCTGGACGCCCTGGAGGTGGGGGAGTACCGGGTGCGCTACTCGAGCCGCGGCATCCTGAACGTGCTGCTCACCTTCGCCGGCATCCCGCACGAGCGCGCCGCCGACGTCTTCCGCGTCCTCGACAAGCTCGACAAGATCGGCTTCGGCAAGGTACGGCGCGAGCTGACCACCGGCTACGTCGACGAGTCCGGCGACCCGATCCCCGGCCTCGGCCTCGCGGACTCGCAGGTCGACCGCATCGAGCGCTTCCTGGCGGTGCGCGGCGACGCGCGCCAGGCGGTGCTCGACGAGCTCTCCGACCTCTTCGCCGGCGTCGAGGGCGCCACCGGGGAGATCGAGACGGTGGCGCGCATCCACCGCCACCTCGCCGCCCTCGGCTACGGCGACGACAAGGTGGCGGTCGACCTGTCGATCGCCCGCGGCCTCGCCTACTACACGGGGCCGGTGTTCGAGGCGGCGCTGGTCGACGCGCCGCACTACGGCGCGGTGTTCAGCGGCGGCCGCTACGACGGGCTGGTGATGCGCTTCCTCGGCGAGGCGGTGCCGGCGGTGGGCGCCTCGATCGGCGTCGACCGCCTGCTCGCCGCGCTGGTCGAGCTCGGCCGCGTCGAGGCGCGCCGCTCGGTCGCCGAGGTGCTGGTGACGGTGATGGACGCCGCCCTCACCGAGGACTACCTGGCGATCGCCTTCGAGCTGCGCCGCGCCGGCATCCCGGCCGAGCTCTACCTCGGCAAGGCCGGCGGCGTCGGGCGCCAGCTCAAGCACGCCGACCGCTCCGGCATCCCGATCGCCGTCCTCTTCGGCAGCAACGAGAAGGAGCAGGGCCGCGTCACCCTCAAGGACCTCGACCTCGGGCGGCGGAAGTCCGAGCAGATCGAGGACCGCGCCGCCTGGATCGAGGAGCGCCCCGGGCAGGTGGAGGTGCCGCGCGGCGACCTCGTCGAGGAGGTGCGCCGCATGCTGGCGCGGCAGTCGGCCGACTGAGGCGCGCCGCGGTCGGCAGGGCGGCCGGAACTGGCGCGGCTCCTGCTTGACACGACGGCGCGGCCATTGGTCTAATCAGGCACCTGATGATGCGCTGCGAACCGCGGGTCCCGCGTTCGGCCGTCGCGGCCTTCGGCACCGGCACCGGTTGCTGGTGCGGCCACGCCCATCATCACGCCTGGCTCAGCTAGGTCGGGACGCGTCGTCCCGGCCTTCGGGACCCGGGACGAGCGCCAACCAGAGCACCGCGCCAACCACTCCTTCCGGGTCCCTCGGAAGGAGTTTTCGCTTGCAACGAACCGAACGCCGAGCCGTCCTCGTCGCCACCCTGGCGGCCCCTCTGCCCGAGGAGCCGGAGTGGCGCCGCGCCTTCCTCGCCGGCGTTCGCCGCTGGGCCGAGGTGCTGGAGGTGCGCGCCGACCTGGTGGGCGAGCCCGATCCCGCGGCCCTGCGCGAGGCCTTCGACGGGCGCCTGCTCTACACCCTGCGCAGCCGCCAGGAGGGCGGCGCCTTCGACGGCTCGCCGGAGCGCCGCCACGAGCGCCTCGCCGCCGCCGCCGAAGACTACGACCTGGTCGACCTCGAGGCGGCGCGCGACCTGGTGCCGGAGGTGCTCGAGCGGCTGCCCGCCGAGCGCCGCATCGTCTCCTGGCACGGGCCGCCGGCGGAGGTGATCGAGCTCGAGGAGCGCTTCGCCGCCATCGCGCGCACGCCGGCGTGGCTCTACAAGATGGTGGTCCTCGCCACCAATCCGAGCGAGGCGGTGGCGCCGCTGCTGCTCGCCGCCGCGGTGGGCCGCGACGACCTGCTCGCCTTCGCCGCCGGCCGCGCCGGCGCCTGGACCCGCTTCATCGCCGCGCGCTACGGCGCCGCCGTGCTCTTCGGCGCCGCCGCCCCCGCCTCGCCGGGCGCCCCCGGCCAGCTCACCATCGAGGAGCTGGTGCGCGACTACGGGCTGCCCGCCCTGCCGCCGGTGAAGGCCTTCTACGGCATCGTCGGCCGGCCGGTGGTGTCGAGCTCGCTGTCGCCGCGCCTGCACAACGGCGCCTACCGCGAGCTCGGCATCCCGGCCTGTTACCTGCCGTTCGAGGCCGAGTCGCTGGGCGACTTCTGGCTCGACGTGGTGGAGAGCGACCTGTCGCGCCGCCTCGGCCGGCCGCTGCTGGGCTTCTCGGTGACCGTCCCGTTCAAGCGCTCGGCGCTGGCGGTGGCGGGGGTGATGAGCCCGCTCGTCGAGTGCATCGGCGCCGCCAACACGCTGACCTTCAACGACGGAGTGTGGGAGGCGGAGAACACCGACCCGGAGGGGATCCTCGGCGTGCTGGAGGAGCACGGCGTCGAGGTCGCCGGCAAGGCGGCGGCGGTGCTCGGCTGCGGCGGCGCCGGCCGCGCCGCCGCCTTCTGCCTGGCCAAGGCGGGTGCGAAGGTCACGCTGGTCAACCGCGGCCCCGAGCGCGGCGAGGAGGCGGCGGCCGAGCTCGGCCTGCCGTTCCTGCCGCTCGACGAGCTCGAGCCGCGCGATTTCGAGCTGGTGGTGCACGCCACCCCGCTCGGCACGCGCACCGGCGATCCGCTGCCTTTCGCCATCGAGCGCCTGCGGCCCGAGGCGGTGGTGATCGACATGGTCTACCGCCACGGGCCGACGCCGCTGCTCGACGCCGTGCGCGAGAACGGCGTTCTCGCCATCGACGGCCGCGAGGTGCTGCTGCACCAGGCGATCAGCCAGTTCCGGCTGATGACCGGCCGCGAGCTGACGGTGGAGATGGGCCGCCGCATCCTCGGCCTCGAGACGCCGGAGACGGTGCGCCGCCGGCAGAAGGCGGCCGCGGCCGTCGCCACCGCCGAGGAGGACGAGTTGCCGGAGCGCGAGACGGCGCCGGCGGACGCCGCCGCCGCGGAGGAGGCCGGGTGAAGATCTCCGCCGGCCTGCCGCAGGGGGTGACCGCGCTGCTCTTCGACGCGGCGCGGCGGCGGCGGGCGCTGGAGGCGCGCATGGCGGCGGCGCTCGAGACGGCGGGCTTCGCCGAGGTGGTGCTGCCGATCGTCGACTACCTCGAGCCCTACGGGCCGCTGCTCGGTGCGGCGAGCCGCGGCGAGCTCTACCGCTTCGTCGACCGCGACGGCGAGCTGCTCGCCCTGCGCGCCGACTTCACGCCGCTCCTCGCCCGCCTGCTCGCCCCCTCGCTGGCCCGCGACGCCGCCGGCCGCCGCGCCCTGCCGCTGCCGCAGCGCCTCTTCTACCGCGGCGACGTGGTGCGCTACGAGGAGGAGCGGCCGGGCCGCCAGCGCGAGTTCTACCAGGTGGGCGCGGAGCTGCTCGGCGTCGCCGGCGAGGAGGGCGAGCGCGAGATGCTGCACCGCGTCCTCGGCCTGCTCGCGGCGGCGGCGGAGGAGGGCGCGGCGGCGCCGGCGCCGATACGCGTGGTGGTCGGCCTCGCAGGCGCCCTCGACGCCGCCCTCGCGGCGGCCGCCGCCGGCGGCGACGACCCGGCGGCTCTGGCCGACGCCGTCGCCCGCCGCGAGCGCGCCCCGCTGCGCCACCGCGGCGGC
>CAZLBJ010000345.1:0-3929 GCA_964557755.1 uncultured Thermoanaerobaculia bacterium | reverse complement strand
TCGGTCATGGGGGACCTCCTAGTAGGGCACCTTGTCGTCCAGCCCCCGCCACAGCTCGAGGGCGCGGCAGGCCTCGTCCGGGAGGACGGCGCCTCCCGGGACGGAGCGTGCCTCGGGCGGCAGCGGGATCTCGCGGTAGATCAGCTCGTCGGAGAAGCCGGCGGCGGCGGCGTGCTCGCGGCGGGCGCCGAACCACAGGCGGTCGAGGCGCGCCCAGTAGATGGCGCCGAGGCACATCGGGCAGGGCTCGCAGGAGGCGTAGATCTCGCAGCCGGTGAGGTGGAAGACGCCGAGCGCGGCGCAGGCGCGGCGGATGGCGACCACCTCGGCGTGGGCGGTCGGGTCGTTGCCCTCCGTCACCCGGTTGGTCCCTTCCGCCACCACCTCGCCGCCGCGCACCACCACCGCCCCGAACGGCCCCCCCCGCCCGCTGCGCGCATTCTCGGTCGCCAGCTCGATGGCCCGGCGCATGAACCTCTCGTCCACCTCGGCTTCTCCCCTCGTCACTCCGCGGCACCGCCGCCGCGACAGGCCACTCTATCGAACCCTGGCGCTGCCCGGCGGAGAACGTAGAATGCCGCCGTGACCTCCCCCAGCGGCCGCGAGCTGCCCTTCGACTCGATCTACCGGCACGGGTACGTGCGGGCGGCGGTGTGCATTCCGGAGGTGCGGGTGGCGGACCCGGGGTTCAACCTCGAGCGGACGTTGGAGCTGGCGCGGCGGGCGGACGAGAGGCACGCCGCGGTCGCCCTGTTCCCGGAGCTCGGGCTGTCGGCCTACTCGCTCGACGACCTGCACCAGCAGGACGGCCTGCTCGACGCCGTGGAGGACGCCGTCGCCGCCCTGCGCGAGGCCAGCCGCGAGCTGCTGCCGGTGCTGCTGGTCGGGGCGCCGCTGCGCGCCGAGGCGAAGCTCTTCAACTGCGCCGTCGCCGTCCACCGCGGGCGCGTCCTCGGCGTGGCGCCGAAGACATTCGTCCCCAACTACCGCGAGTTCTACGAGAAGCGCCAGTTCGCCTCCGCCCGCCACGCCGTGGGCCAGACGATCCGCGTCGCCGGCGAGGAGGCGCCGTTCGGCAACGACCTGATCTTCGCCGCCGAGGACCACCCGTGCTTCGAGCTCCACGCCGAGGTGTGCGAGGACCTGTGGGTGCCGGTGCCGCCGTCGACCTACGCCGCCATGGCGGGCGCCACCGTGCTCGCCAACCTGTCGGCGTCCAACATCACCATCGGCAAGGCGGACTACCGGCGCGACCTCGCCGCCTCGCAGTCCGGCCGCTGCATCGCCGCCTACCTCTACACCGCCGCCGGCCCCGGCGAGTCGACCACCGACCTCGCCTGGGACGGCCACGGCCTGATCTACGAGAACGACGAGCTGCTGGCCGAGTCGGAGCGCTTCGCCGACGGCGCGCAGATGGTGGTCGCCGACGTCGACCTCGAGCGCCTGCGCCAGGACCGCATGCGCATGACCAGCTTCGTCGACTGCGTGGCCGCCCACCGCGACGCCGCCCGCCGCCTGCGCCGCGTCTCCTTCCGCCTCGACCCGCCGGCGGTGCCGATCCCGCTCGAGCGCCGCGTCGACCGCTTCCCGTACGTGCCGGCGGAGGCGGCGACCTGCGACGAGCGCTGCTACGAGGCCTACAACGTCCAGGTGCACGGCCTCATGCAGCGGCTGCGCGCCACCGGCATCGACAAGGTGGTGATCGGCGTCTCCGGCGGCCTCGACTCGACGCAGGCGCTGATCGTCGCCGCCCGCTGCTTCGACCGCCTGGGGCTGCCGCGCGAGAACATCCTCGGCTACACGATGCCCGGCTTCGCCACCTCGCCGCGCACCAAGGACAACGCCTGGACGCTGATGCGCGCCCTCGGCGTCCGCGGCGAGGAGATCGACATCCGCCCCTCGGCGCGCCAGATGCTGGCCGACCTCGGCCACCCGTTCTCACGCGGCGAGGAGGGCGAGGAGGTCTACGACGTCACCTTCGAGAACGTGCAGGCCGGCGAGCGCACCTCGCATCTCTTCCGCCTCGCCAACCACCACGGCGCGCTGGTGGTCGGCACCGGCGACCTCTCGGAGCTGGCGCTCGGCTGGACGACCTACGGCGTCGGCGACCAGATGGCGCACTACAACGTCAACGCCTCGGTGCCGAAGACGCTGATCCAATACCTGATCGGCTGGGTGGTGCGCCAGGGCATCTTCGACGCCGGGACCAACGCCGTGCTGCAGGCGATCCTCGACACCGACATCTCGCCGGAGCTGGTGCCCGGACGCGAGGGCGAGGAGGAGGCGCTGCAGTCGACCGAGGCGAAGATCGGCCCCTACGACCTCCAGGACTTCCACCTCTACTTCCTCTCCCGCTACGGCTTCCGCCCCTCGAAGGTGGCCTACCTGGCGCACCACGCGTGGGGCGACCGCGAGCGCGGCACCTGGCCACCGGACTTCCCGGAGGCGAAGAAGCACGAGTACGACCTCGGGACCATCAAGCGCTGGCTGGAGCTCTTCCTCGACCGCTTCTTCCGCCTGTCGCAGTTCAAGCGCTCGGCGATGCCCAACGGCCCCACGGTCGGCTCCGGCGGCTCGCTGTCGCCGCGCGGCGACTGGCGGGCGCCGTCGGACGCCTCGTCGCGGCCGTGGATCGACGAGCTGCGGGCGAACGTGCCGGACGGGGAGTGAAGGAAAGGGAGTGAGGAAAAGAAAAAAGATCGGCGAGGGGAGAAGGCGGGAGCGGTGGCGGAGCGGCGGCGACGGGAGGGTGACGGAGGAGGCGCGGGCGTGACGGCCGAGGATCGGCGGTCGGCGGCCGCGCCAGGAACGGCGGCCGAGGTGGACCGGCAGGCGCGACAGCGCATCACCGCCGCGGTCGAGCGGGCAAAAAGCGCCAGGCGGCGGGTGATGGTGGTGTTCACCGGCGACTGGTGCGGCGATTCGAAAGCGTTCCTCACCGCGCTGGAGCATCCCCTGGTGGCGCCGCTGGTGGCGCTGGGGCTGGAGGTCGTGGTGCTCGACGCCGGCAACCGCGACCGTCACCTCGCCCTCGCCGAGGGCTGGGGGCTGTCCTACGCGCGCGGCCTGCCGGCGGTGGCGGTGCTCGACGGCGACGGCGAGCTGGTGGCGGCGACGCGGCAGGGGGAGCTGGCCTCGGCGCGGATGCTGTCGCCGATCGACGTCGCCACCCTGGTCCACCGCTGGCTGCCGGAGGGGGTGGGGACCGCGGGCGGCTGATCCCCTACTCGCCCGGCATCCGGGTGCGCTTGACGATCGGGGCGAAGAACAGGCTGTTGAGCAGCAGGCGGTCGGTGCCGTACCAGAAGGCGCGGAAGGCGGGGTCGTCGGACATGCGGACCAGGGTGCCGTCGCCGACGCGGCCGGCGATCACCGCCGCCGAGCCGGCGATCTTCTCGACGTTGGCCGGCGACGCGTAGCCGGCGAGGTGCGGCTTGGCGGTGAACAGCGCCACGTTCTCGTACGGGTCGTCGCTCGGCGCCAGCGGCTCGGCGCCGTCGCGGAAGATCGGCAGCCGGGCGTCGCCGAAGCCGTAGGCGAGCGGGTGCGTGAGGTCGAGCTCGGTCTCGAAGATGGCGCCGCTCACCAGGTCGACGGCGGAGTGCTTCTCGTAGTCGGCGTAGGCCGGGCGCTCGACGGAGGCTGCCGCCGCCGGCCGCGGCGCGTCGCCGCCCGCCTCCGGAGCCTCCTCTTGCTGCGCGGCCTCCTCCCGACGCGCTGCCTCCGGCTCCGGCGGCGCCGGCCGGTCGGCCGTGTCGCCGCGTGTCTCGCCGCCCTTCTCCGGCTCCCGCAGCAGCGCCCGCTCCGCCCACTCGGCGGCGTCCTGGGTGGCGACCACCGTGCCGCCGGCGCGCAGCCAGCCGCGCAGGCGGTCCACCGCCGGCTGCGGCAGGTCGTCCCAGCGCCCGTCGACGAGCAGCAGGTGCGTG
>CAZLBJ010000344.1:0-3941 GCA_964557755.1 uncultured Thermoanaerobaculia bacterium | reverse complement strand
CCACGGCGCTCTCGACCAGACCGGTGCCGTGGTCTTCCTGACGCGGTCCGAGGCCACGCTCTTCTCCATCCTGGGCAACGCTCTCGACCTGCTTCTCGGACGTCTCACGGTCATGGGCGACGTCTTCGCGGTCCGGCCGGGCTTCGTCACCCATCACAGCGACGGGTTCGACAACGCCGTCATCTACAATGGCTCGTGCGAGAGCTCGGCGAACAGCACGATGGCCGACGCGTTCCTGGGAGAGGGCGCGAAGTCGTACTTCGGATACACGCGGGTGGTGAACTCCGACTACGCCCAGTCGGCGGCCGAGCAACTCTTCACGGAGCTGGTGGAGAACCTGTCGAGCACGGGCGACGCGTTCGCGGCGGTGACCCCGAAGACCGATCCCACGATGCCCAACGCCACGTTTATCCACGCCGGGAGCGCAGACCTCACGTACACCGGGAGGCTCAAGAACGGCTCGTTCGAAAAGGGCGAGCTCGGTGCCTGGAGCCGCACCGGCGACGGACGCGTCGTGCCGGGCCTCGGCACCGTCACTCCGACCGACGGCTCGTTCATGGGCCTGATCTCCACCGGCCTGGGCTTCACCACGACGTCCGGGACCATCGAACAGAGCTTCTGCCTGCCGGCGCAAGCGACGCATCTGAGCTTCGACTGGCAGCTGTTCTCCGAGGAGTTCATCGAGTGGTGCGGCAGCCAGTTCCCCTTCGACGACCCCTTCGTCGTCGAGCTGGAGACCGAGACCGGCACCCAGCAGCTGCTCAGCAGGACGATCGACACGCTGTGCTCCAGCGTGTCGCCGACCGCGCTGTACTTCGATCAAAGTGGTCCGGCCTGCACGCCGACGCCCGACGTCGGGCTCGGTACCGGCGGCAACGACTGCACCGTGTGGAGCACGGGCTGGCAGTCCGAGATGCTCGACGTCGCTGCCATCGCAACGCAGAACGACGGTAAGGGCGTGACGCTGCGGTTCCGGAACTTCGACCAGGGTGACAGCATCTTCGACACCGCAGTGGCCCTCGACCAGGTCGAGGTCGTGGAGCCCTGAGTTCGGAGATGGGCGAGGGGAGCTGCACGGTGGCGGCAATCCCGACGATGCGAGTTGCGGCTCTCGTGGCCGCCGTGGCCGGCGCTGCGGTCATGCCGCTGTCGTGCAGCTCCCGCGCCGGGCAGGAGGTGAGTTTGGTGAAAATCGCCGTTCATCACCAGGGTCGCCGGCTGCCGGTGCCCTCCGACAGCGCCACCGCCGTCGAGCTGGGCAGCCTCTGCCTCCGCCAGTTCGAAACGGCGGACTCGGTGCTCCGGCTGGCGGTCGGCAAGGCGACCATCGGAGACCTCCGGCGGCACGAGACGGCCGTGGAGCTGTGGTTCGAGCCGGCCCGCGACCTGACGGTGGGCTCGACCGGCCGAACCCTGACGGTGCACTCGATCTTGATCCCAGTGAGCGGCGAGCTTGCCGGCGAGGTGACGACGCTCTTTTACGCCACGGGCTCGGCGTACGCTTCGGGACCCTTGCGCAACAGCGCCGGGACCAGCCAGCTCGGAGAGCTGGTCCGGAGGTTTCTGGACGAGGAGCCCGAGGGCGAGCGGAGCTAGCCGGACAGCACCCGCGGCGTCGCCGCCAGCAGGCGGTGGATCTCCAGCGCCGAGCCGACCAGCGCCTCGGCGCGCTGCGGGTCGAGCTGGGTCGAGCGGTCGGACAGCGCGCGCTCGGGGTCGGGGTGGACTTCGACGAACAGGCCGTCGGCCCCCGCCGCCACCGCCGCACGCGCCAGCGGCTCGGCGAAGCGGCGGTCGCCGCCGGTGGTGGCGCCGCCGCCGGGGAGCTGCAGCGAGTGGGTGACGTCGAAGATCACCGGCAGCCCGGCGTCGTGGAGGATGGCGAAGGCGCGCATGTCGACCACCAGGTTGTGGTAGCCGAACGCGTAGCCGCGCTCGGTGACCGACAGCCGCTCGTTGCCGTGGCGCGCCGCCTTCTCGGCCACCCGCGCCATGTCCTCGGGCGCCACGAACTGCCCCTTCTTGACGTTCACCGCGCGCCCGGTCTCCGCCGCCGCCGCCAGCAGGTCGGTCTGCCGGCAGAGGAAGGCGGGGATCTGCAGCAGGTCGCACACCTCGGCCGCCGGGCCGCACTGGCCGGGCTCGTGGACGTCGGTGGTCAACGGCAGGCCGGTCTCGTCCTTGACCGCCCGGAGGATGCGCAGGCCCTCCTCGAGGCCGGGGCCGCGGAAGCTGTCGATCGAGCTGCGGTTGGCCTTGTCGAACGACGCTTTGAAGATCAGCGGCACGCCGAGGCGGCGGGCCATGGCGGCGTGGAGGCGCGCGGCCTCGCGCGTGCGCGCCTCGCTCTCGATGACGCAGGGGCCGGCGATCAGCGGCAGCGGCGCGCCGCCGCCGAGGACGACCCCCGGCGCCAGCTCCACCGGGCGCACCGCGGCGTCGCGCGCCACCGTGGCGCTGCCCGCCTCGTTCATCCCTCGGCCTCCCGCGCCAGCCGCGCCGCGGCGCCGTTGGCCGAGCCGTCGCGGCCCTGGCCGTCGGTGGCGCGGGAGGCGCGCACCGCCACCGGCTCCGGCTCGGGCTCCGGTTGCGGCACGGCCGCGTCGCCGGTCACCGCCGCCACCGTCTCGCCCACCGGGTCCTCGCCGCGCGCCTCGCGCTCGCGGAGCTGCCGGTGGTGGGCGAGGGCGGCCGCGATGTAGGAGACGAACAGGGGGTGCGGCTCGGTCGGCTTCGACTTGTACTCGGGGTGGAACTGGCAGCCGAGGAACCACGGGTGGCCCGGCAGCTCGACCATCTCGACGAACTTGCCGTCGGGCGACAGGCCCGACACCACCAGGCCGCCGGCGACCAGCCGGTCGAGGTACTTCTGATTGACCTCGTAGCGGTGGCGGTGGCGCTCGCTGATGCGCTTCTCGCCGTAGATCTTGTGGGCGAGCGTGCCCTCCTCGAGCACGCACGGGTATGCGCCGAGCCGCATGGTGCCGCCCATCTCCTCGACGCCCAAGAGATCCCGCAGCTTGTAGATCACCGCGTGCTCGGCGTCGGGGTCGAACTCCGAGGAGGTGGCGCCCTCGATGCCGCAGACGTTGCGCGCGTACTCGATCACCGTGCACTGCATGCCGAGGCAGATGCCGAAGAACGGCACCCGGTGCTCGCGGGCGTAGCGGATGGCGCGGATCTTCCCCTCGGTGCCGCGCTCGCCGAAGCCGATCGGCACCAGCAGGGCGTCGACCTCGAACAGCTCGCGCGGCCACGAGCCGGCCTGCATCTCCTCGGCGTTGATGTAGACCAGCTCGACCGCCGTGTCGTTGGCGATGCCGCCGTGGAGCAGTGCCTCGTTGAGCGACTTGTAGGCGTCGGGCAGCTCGACGTACTTGCCGACGATGCCGACGCGCACGCGGTGTCGCGGGTTCTTGATGCGGCTGACCAGCGCCTCCCATTTCGACAGGTCGCGGTCGTAGTGCGGCAGGTTCAGGAGCTCGAGCACGATGTCGTCGAGCCCCTCGCGGCAGAACATCAGCGGCACTTCGTAGATCGTCTCGACGTCGCGGGCGGCGATCACCTGGTCGGGGTCGACGTTGCAGAAGAGTGCGATCTTGCGCTTGAGGTCCTCGGACAGCGGCCGGTCGCAGCGGCACAGCAGGACGTCGGCCGAGATGCCGATGGCGCGCAGCTCGCGCACCGAGTGCTGGGTGGGCTTGGTCTTCTGCTCGTCGGCGGCGGCGATGTAGGGCACCAGCGTCAAGTGGAGGTTGACCGCGTTGCCGCGCCCCAGCTCCTGGCGGAACTGGCGGATCGCCTCGAGGAAGGGCAGCGACTCGATGTCGCCCACCGTGCCGCCGATCTCGACGATCACCACGTCGTGGCCGTCGGCGACGCGGCGCATGGCGTCCTTGATCTCGTCGGTGACGTGCGGGATGACCTGCACGGTCTTGCCG
>CAZLBJ010000343.1:0-3414 GCA_964557755.1 uncultured Thermoanaerobaculia bacterium | reverse complement strand
GACCAGCGCCCGCTGCTCGCAGGCGTTGAGGTGCAGTCCCTCGCCGATCAGCTTGTCGATGAAGGACGCGGGATCGGCGACGAACCGCCGCCGGAACCCCTCGTCCGTCACCAGCCTCCCGATCACCTGTTCGACGTTCTGCTGACTCATTCGGCATGGCCTCCCGGCGCTCTATAGACCAAAGAACGTGCCATCCGGTATCGTGTTCGACAAGTCACTCATTCCGCGGCACTTATGGGGAGAGTCCGGCCACGGCGGACCGCGTGGCGGGTGTCGATAAGGCTACAGAGTGTCGATATATCGACAGCCCGCCACGACACGCTCCGCCGTCGGTGAATACGAGGTGTCCGGGATTTCGCCCGGGTGGCAGCTGAGGGGGGAGCCGTCGAGAGCGGAGGTCTCCGGGCGACCGGACCGCAGCCGCCTCCTCGCGGTCTCGTGGGTGGACGGGGAGGGGCCCCGGCCGTGCCGCGTTGGCGCTGCGGAGGACCTACGCCCCGGTCTCTTTTTGAGGGAGGTCCAATGTCGACTCGGGTTCCCTTGCGCCGTGCCGCGATCCTGGCGATCGCGCTCCTCACCACCGCTGCCGCCTCGGCGGCGACCGCCGCAAGCCCCGCTCGCCCGGCCGCGCCGGGCGGCCGCGACTGGGTGCTGCCCGACCAGATGGCCCCGGGCTCGGTCGGCCGGGCTACCGCCGCGGCCAGCGCCAACCCCTGTCCGGGCTGCGCCCAGGGCACCGTGAGCTACACCACCTTCGTCACCGGCGAGACGCTGACCCTGCACCGCTTCCTCGGCAGGTACGTCGAGGTGCTGATGCCCGGCTGGTGGAGGCAGCGCTTCACCGAAGCGGAGCTGGCGGGGCTGGTGGAGAGCGCCGACCGCTCCTACGAGCTGCTGCGCGACATGGTGGGGCGCGAGCCGAGCCTCCCCGGCGACCGGCTGATCGTCGCCTTCGTTCCGGAGACCTGCGGTTTCGGCTGCGGCACCATCGGCCACGGCAGGACCGAGATCTGGGACGGCACCGACGGCGACACCGGGGAGCGCACCACGGGATGGAGGGACGAGGCGCGGGCGCTCGCCGCCCAGGCCATTCCCCACAACGTGCTGATGCACGAGATGACCCACAACTTCGACGTCTTCGCGTCCTACCTCTGGTACCACGCCGACTCCGCCCACCACTGGACCGACCTGGTCGGCATCTACGGCTACGTCTACGGCCTGATCGAGACGCAGACGCCGGTGGGCTTCGGGCCGATCGACCGCCGCCTGTGGCACGAGCAGGAGGCGTCGTGGCTCGAGTACCTCGAGGGCGCCTACGGCAGCGATCCCTCGCACAGCTGGGCGAAGTGCGTGCGCGACGAGGCCTGCGACGACGTGGTGCCCAAGGAGGCGCGCGCCGCGGTGGGCATGGCGTTGGTGCGCCAGGTCGGCCCGCAGCTGCTCGGCGACAGCCTCGCCTTCGTCGACACCAAGTGGGGCTCGACGCCGCCGGCCGACGACCAGGGCAGGGAGGAGCTGTGGCTGGAGGCCTTCGCCGCCGGCGCCGGCGCCGACCTGCTCGACTGCCTCGACGAGGTCTCGTGGCTGAGCTCCCCGGGGCTCGCCTCGCGCATGGCCGCCAAGGGCCCGCCCGCCGCCTTCTGCCAGGACGGCGACGGCGACGGCGCCAGCCCGTTCGGCGGCGACTGCGACGACTCCGACGTGCTGGTGAAACCGGGCGCCGCGGAGCTGCCGGGCAACGGCCGCGACGACAACTGCAACGACATCGTCGACGAGAAGGTGGTCAACGCCGGCAGCGCCCCGGCGAAGCTGCCGTCGCCGCCGGTGAGCCTGAACCTCCAGAACCAGCCGGCCGACAAGCTCTCCACCTTCAACCCGCCGGCCTCGGGCCGGCTGGAGGCGCGCTACTGCTCGCCGCCCGGCGCCTACGAGGGCTGGATCGGGATCCTGAGCCCGCCCTGGGACGTCCAGGCCTGGAGCTTCCAGGTCGCCGGCGGCTGCAGCCGCTCCCTCGTTCCCACGGACACGAAGCCGAACTGGGTCTTCTTCTTCCATTCGGGCGCCCGCGGCGGCGCCGTGCAGGTGGACCTCGCGGCCGCCGACCCGTGGCCGGCCCCCTGGGGCACGCTGCGGGTAACCCAGGTCGACAACCGCAACGTGACCCTGGAGGCGATCGTCGACGACAGCTCGGCGTGGCGCTTCCCCGGCGGCAAGGTGCGCTTCGAGATGAGCGGCTTCGGCAGGATCGGCACCGCCGGCCTCGCCGGCGGCCGCGCCAAGCTCGAGTGGACGGCGCCGGCCGACCTCAAGGCCGGCTCGACGCTGTACGCCTTCGCGCAGCCCCTCTCCGGCGACCTGCCGGCCGGGCCCGGCATCCGCAAGGTGTTCGCGCCGATCGACGTCAGCCCCTGCGTACCGGGGCCGAACACCGCCTGCCTGCTCGGCGGCCGCTTCGAGGTGACCGGCGTGATGGAGAACTTCGCCAACCCGCCGAAGGAGTTCCCGCTGCACGTCATGGACTTCCCCGGCGGCCGCGCCGAGAGCGAGCAGGCGGCGTTCTTCGACTCCTTCAAGCAGGGCAACTTCGAGATCGGCGTCAAGATGGTGAACGGCTGCGGCCTGGCCAACGGCGCCTACTGGCTGTTCGCCGGCGGCCTGACCACCGCCGACACCGTGGTGCGGGTGCTCGACACCGTGACGCAGGAGGTCTACGAGTGGACCAACCCGCGCGACAACCTGCCGCAGACCCTGGCCGACACCTCCGCCTTCGACTGCGGCGGCGGCGCGCCGGCGCCGGGCGCCTGCACCTCCGGCAGCCACCAGGCATGCCTGCTCGACCGCTTCCTGGTCACCGGCGTGATGCAGAACTTCGCCAACCCACCGGTCGACTTCGACCTGCGGGTGATGGACTTCCCGAGCAGCCGCGCGGAGAGCGACCAGGCGGCCTTCTTCGACTCGTTCAAGGAGGGTAACTTCGAGATCGGCGTCAAGATGGTCGACGGCTGCAACCTGCCGCCGGGGAGCCGTGCCTACTGGCTGTTCGCCGGCGGCCTGACCACCGCCAAGACCCAGATCCAGGTGCGCCAGGTGTCGACCGGCGAGATCGTCGAGTGGACCAACGCCAAGGACAACCTGCCGCGCTCGACGGCGGACACCGCGGCGTTCGCCTGCGAGTAGAGAGCCGCACCGGCCGGCCGGGGTGGCGCCCGGCCGGCCGTTTCCGCGCCGCTACGGCCAGTAGCCGGAGACGGTGCGGGCGGTGAGGCCCGGCTGCGGCACGGTCACCTCGACGCGGCGGAAGTCGTCGCCGCCGGTGTCGGAGGGGTAGTAGGTGACCACGTACTGGCTGTCGAGCTCCTCCTGGATGGTGCGGTAGACGCTGCCGAGGTTGTCTAGGCTCTGGACGTAGAACAC
>CAZLBJ010000342.1:0-2906 GCA_964557755.1 uncultured Thermoanaerobaculia bacterium | reverse complement strand
TGCGTGCGCTCGTGCCCCACCGGCGCCGCCATCCGCCTGACGCCGGACGAGTACCAGGCGACGCTGGAGGAGCTGGTGGTGCGCCAGGGGGAGGCGTAGCGGCGTGTTCCTCTCCTCGACGAAGGGCCGCCGCTGGCGCTGGGCCGTCCTGCTGCTGCTCGCCGCCGCCTGCGTGCCGTTCGCGCTCGAGCGCTGGCGCGGCGGCGCCTTCCAGCACGGCGGCTCGGAGCTGGGCTTCTGGTACGGCGTGGCGGCGGCGGCGCTGGTGCTGCTGCTCGCCGCCTACGGGCTGCGCAAGCGGGCCTACGCCAGCCGGCTGGGGGGCCTCGAGGGCTGGCTGCACTTGCACGTCTGGCTGGGGGTGGCGGTGGCGGTGGTGGCGCTGCTCCACACCGGCCTGCGCTTCGAGGACCGGGTGGCGGTGGCGGCCTTCGTGCTGCTGCTGGCGGTGGTGGGCAGCGGCCTGGTGGGTGCCTACCTCTACCAGGTGGTGCCGCGGCGGCTGACCGCCGTCGAGAACAACCAGGCGCCGGAGGAGATCTCCGCCGAGCTCAACCGCCTGGCGGCCTCGATGGCGCGCCTGACCGCGGGCCGCTCCGCCACCTTCCGGCGCATCCACGCGGCGCTCGCCCGCGAGACGCGGCCGCGGCCGTGGGCCGGCTGGCGGCTGGTCTTCTCGCCCGGCGCCGGGGCGGCGGCGCGCGCCGGCGGCGGCCGCTGGGAGGCGCTCCTCGGCCAGGTGGCGGAGGAGGAGCGCGAGGAGCTGCGGCGCCTGCTGGTGCTCGCCCGCCAGCACCGCGAGCTCCACCGCGAGCTGCTGCTCCAGCAGCGCTACCGCAACCTGATGGACGCCTGGCTGTGGCTGCACGTGCCGCTGACTTTCGCTCTGCTGGCGGTGCTGGCGGCGCACGTGGCGGCGGCGCTCTACTTCTGGGGCGTGCCGTGGGAGGCGCCGTGAAGGGCGGCGGCGGCGTGGAGGCCGGCGGACCGGCGGACGGCGGCGGCCCGGGCGACGGGCGCAGGGGGCGCGGGGACCGGGCGGGGGCGCCGGCCGTGGAGGCGCGTCCGATCGACTACGCGCACGCCTACGGGCTGAAGCGCCGCTTCCTCGGCAAGGGGACGGCGGCGCTGCTGTGCCTGCTGGCGGCCGTGCTCTGCCTCGGCTGGGTGGCGCGCGCCGGGCGCACCGACCTCTTCCGCCCCGGCGAGCTGTCCGCGGCCCACCACCGCGAGATCGCGCCGACCTCGTGCACGGCCTGCCACGCGCCGTGGCGCGGCGCGGCGGAGGCGCGCTGCGCCGAGTGCCACCCGCCGAACCGCGTCGCCCACCAGGCGGTGCAGGCGCGCACGCCGGGCTGCGGCGAGTGCCACTTCGAGCACCGCGGCGCCGACCGCATCCAGGTGGTCGCCGACGCCGACTGCACCGCCTGCCACGCCGACCTCGAGCTGGCGCCGGGGACCGAGGCGCGCTTCGCGTCCGGCATCGACTCCTTCGCCAGCCACCCCGAGCTGGCGGTGGCGTGGGTGCGCGGCGACGGCCCCGTGGCGCGGCTGCGCCTCGACACGCCGGAGGGCAGGAGCGCCGACACCGCGACGCTGAAACTCAACCACGCGGTGCATCTCAAGCCCGACCTGCTGTCGCCCGGGGCCCCCGGCGGCCGCGAGACGCTGGGCTGCGAGAGCTGCCACCAGCTCGCCCCGCGCGCCGGGCGAGGCTCGCCGGTCGCCACCCCGTCCGGCTTCCTGGCGATCTCCTTCGAGGCCCACTGCGAGCGCTGCCACCGCCTGACCTTCGACGCCGCGCTGCCGCCGGCGCCGCACGTCGAGCCGGCGGTGCTGCGCGACCGCCTGCGCGGCGCCTACAGCGGCGACCGCGACCGCCGCCGCACGGTGGCCGAAGAGCGCCGCCGCGCCGTCCGCGGCACGAGCGGCGCGCGCTCGCCGGCCGAGCTGCGAGCGCTCGAGCAGCGCGTCCTGCGCGCCGAGTACGACCTCCACCGCAGCGCCTGCGTGGTCTGCCATGTAGTGGATCTCGAGGCGGTGCCGTATCCACGGGTCGAGCCGGTGGCGCTGCGCCAGGGGTGGCTCGAGCACGCCGAGTTCTCGCACCGGACGCACCTGGCCTACACCGGGCGGGAGTGCGGGGACTGCCATGCGGCGGCTGCCGGATCCACCGCGACGAGCGACGTCCTGTTGCCTTCGATCAGCGCTTGCCGTCCTTGTCACGGTGGTGAGGTCACGGCCGAGAACGGATCGGCAAAGGGGGAAGACGGAGGAACCGCGGCCGGCCGGCGGGGCGGCGGCACCGCGCCCTCGCGCTGCATCGACTGCCATCACTACCACCCCCGGGGTAACGATCCAGACGCGGTGGCCGCCCTGGACCCCGAAAGATCGGCGAGGGGGGGAGGATGAGATTGCGAAGGCTCAGGATGCTGGGAAGCGTCGTCGGCGCGGCGGCAGTGCTGGCGGTCGCCGGAGGGAGCCCGCTCCCCGCCAGTCCGAGCGGCGGCTACCCCGCAGTTTCCCCACCTTCCCCCCTCGGTGCCGGCCCCCGTCCCGCCGTGCCCCCAGCTCCCAGCCTCGAGGCCGGCTCCCGTCCCGCCGTGCCCTATGCCCCGACCGCCGGCCCCGACCGGCACCGCCGGGAGGCCGTGGGGATGCCCCGCACCCGTAGCACTTCCCCGAGCGGAGGGCGCGGGGCATCCCCGTGGCCGGCCCCCGCAGACACCTCGGCCCCGACCACGACCCGTATTCAGTCCCCCGACCGCGGCCCCGGCCCCGGCCCCCGCCCCCGCCCCCCCCCCCCCGCCCCCCCCCCCCCCCCCCCCCCCCCCCCCCCCCCCCCCCCCCCCCCCCCCCCCCCCCCCCCCCCCCGGCCGCCCCCCCCCCCCCCCCCCCCCCCCCCC
>CAZLBJ010000341.1:0-6071 GCA_964557755.1 uncultured Thermoanaerobaculia bacterium | reverse complement strand
GTGGGCCGTCCCCCTTCGACGTACCCCGCGACCGCGCGGATCAGCCAGTCCGAGCCGATGCGTTGGGTGTACTCCTCCTGCAGCTCCGACCGGCTCATCCCGTGGCGGCCGAACGTCCGGCCGGAGCCGGGCGCGTCGCCCTTGAAGATCGCCGAGAGCATCGGCGGCCCGTCCGGCATGAGCTGCCAGCCGGAGACGTAGGTGGCGTGGCGGCTGAGATCGCCGGCCTGCTCGTTCCATAGCTCCTGATACGCGTCCGGCGTCAGCATCGACTTCGACCGCCACCCGCCGGCATCCGACTTCACCCAGAGCGCAGAGTAGGAGGGAGAGCCGCTCGGCGACGCGACGCTCACGTTGACCGGGTGGTAGCCGTCGCGCTCGTTGCGCTCGACCTGCGCGTCGTGCTCCTCGATCGTCAGGCGGTGATAGGCGCGAATCCGTGGACCGGAGACCTGCAGCCAGATCGCCGCATAGTTCACCCCGCGGCCGCGCGGGTAGGAGGCGATATTGTGGAGACGGTACCCGTCGGCCTTCGCCTGGTCGTAGGCGGCCTGGTACTCCTTGAAGTTCATGTGGTGCTCCGCCCGCCACTCCTCCTTCTTCGGCCGGAAGATCGCGTTGTAGAAGCGTCGCCCGCCGTGTTCGTACACGTCGACGAGCTCGGGCCGGTATCCGGCGTACGTCACGCGGTCGAACATCTCCTGGTACTCCGATTCAGGCACGCCGAACTTGAACACCTCGGCCCAGCCGGGCGGGTACCATGCCGGACGCTTCGACGAAGCCCACAGGTGATAGTCGCCGTCGGGTATGCCGCGGCCCCGCGGCATCGAGACCCAGTTGGACGACGGCTCGGGGTCGAACGGCGTGTCGGACCCGGCGTCCCTGATCCAGCAGTCGCGGAAGGCGTACGGCCGCAGCGCGCCGTCGTCGTGCCGCAGGATGGTGATGTGGCAGTGCGGGTGGCTGGTGTTGCCCGAGAAGCCGAGCAGCCCCAGCACCGTGCCCGCCTGGACGGCATCGCCGACGCCGACGCGGAACGAGCCCTTCTGCAGGTGCGTGTAATACGACCGCTCGCCGTTCGTGTGCTCGACGTGAATGCGGTTGCCGCCGTGGTTTCCCTCCCCGAAGTCCGGCCCCTCCTCGATGCCGTCGACGAGTGCGTGCACGGTGCCGGCGGCCACGGACCGGATCGGCAGCCCGTACGCATACCACGCGTCCGGGCCCTTGCCGGCTTTGGGCTTCGTCATCGTCCACGCGCCGTCCACCCAGCGCTCCACGCCCACGTCGTAGGCGTAGATCTGCCCGCCGCGCCCGCCGCCGTTCGCCCAGTGCCGCCCTCCGATCGTGAGCACGGCGGCCGACGGAAGGTCCCCCTGCCGCAGGAACAGCGGGTAGCCCTGGTCCTCCTCGGGACACCGGTACTCGGCGAGGTCGATGGGCATGATGGCGGGCCGGGTGAACTTCGTGACGTCGCCGGTTGCGCTGATGCGGACCGACGCCGTCTTTGGCGCCGGCAGATCCAGGTAGATCGCGTTGTACTCCTCCTGGATCACGTTGCCCGCGGAGTCCTTCACGTTGACGACGCCGCTGGACCAGAACTTCGTCTCCCCCGGCTCCAGACGCCCGCCATCCCCCTCATCGTCGAGGACGAGGTCGGGACGGAACATCTGGACGGCGCCGACGCTGGACCCAGGGAAGCGCACGTCGATGGCGGTGATGGTCACCGCCTCGAGGGCCGAGCTGTTCGTGATCTCGAGGCGCAGCACGAGCTTCGCGCGCTCGGCGCCTCCGGGCGCGGGCGCCGCGAGGCGCAGCCAGCGCACGGCCGCGCCGTCCAGCGGTTCGACCTGGATGTTGAGCGGTGGTGAGGGCATCGGACCTCCTGAGGGGGTGAGGGAGCGTACAGCCGGTCGACGTGGGCGGTCGATTCACTCCGCCATCACGTCTCGTGGATCAAGATGTTGACCAGCTTGCCGAACGGGTCGCGCACGAAGAAGCGGCGCACGCCCCAGGGCTCCTTGCGGGGGCCGTACTCGACGGCGACGTTCGCCTTCTTCACGCGCTCGAGGGCAGCATCGAGATCGTCGACCTCGATGGAGAGGTCCGGTACCGGCGCGCCCGCACCGCCCTCGGTCATGAAGCTCACCTGCGGCCGCATGGTGCCGCGGGTCCCGTAGGTGGCGATCCAGCCCATGTCCATCAGCAGATCGAGACCGAGGACGTCCCGGTAGAAGCTCTTGGCCACCTCGGGATCGGGTACCGCGAAATCCGCAACGATGCGCTTCACTTTCATGTCGGCTCGAGTCGAGGTTCGATATCGGTCATTGATGCGAGACCCTCACAGCTTCACCCGCTCGATGCCGGCGTAGGCGTCGAAGCCGGCGTCGAAGGTGAAGATCCTCCGCACCCGCTGGGCCTCCATCACGGCTACGTGGAGGGCGTCTCTCGCCGACAGGCCGGGGTAGGCGAGGACGATCTCCTTCGCCCGTTGCACGGCCGGGAGGTCGACCGGGAAGACGTCGTCGACCACGCCCAGCAGTGCCTCGTAGGCCGGCTGGATGGCGTCGCGGCGGTCGATCGCGACGTAGCGGTGGAGGATCTCCTGCAGCACCTCGGCGTCGGTGACCAGGCGCTCGCGGTCGGCGATGGCGCGCTCGAGCAGCCGCTGCGCGTCGGCCTTGTGCGGATGCGGCGCCCCGACGAGGTACATCGGGACGTTCGAGTCGACGAAGATCAGGGCCCGGCCTCGGTGAGGTAGCCACGCTCGATCTCGGCGAGCATCCGCTCGACGTCGGCGGTGGGGAATCGGTGCTTCGCCGCGGCGCGGACGACGGCGAGCTTGCGCTCGGGGGGCGTCGACGGCTCGCGCCGGCGCGCCTCGCGCATCGCCCCGCGCACCCACTCCGCGACCGTCATCCGGCGCGCCCTGGCGACGTCGCGGATCTCCGCCAGCTCGTCGTCTTCCACCAGGACCTGAAGCCGCTTGGTCATGGCCTGAGGCTATTCGACTCACCTCGATGAGTCAACCGAGGCGGTATGGGCTCGAGGACTCGGCCGCCGCCGCTAGACCGGCGGCCCGGGCGGCCGATCGGGCTCCCGCGCCAAACCCGGCACCACCAGCGCGTGGAACAGCTCGTCCACGCGCCTCGGGCTCGGGGGATCGTCCTGCTCGACCCACCAGCGCAGGAGGCCGAAGAGGGCGCCGGCGCAGGCACGGGCGGCGCCTCGAGCTCGGCTGAGGAGCCCGCCAGCTCGGGGCGGTGGGCGGGGAGACGGCGGGCGATGGCGATCGTCCTCGGCTACTCTTGGACGCATGAGATGCGGCGGAGCAGCTTCCGCCACGGTGCGCGGCGTCCTGGCGCTGCTCCTCACCGTGGCCGCGTCTGCCGATGACGGCGATCTGCGGTGCCGGCTCGCCGAGGACGAGATCGCGTGGCTCCAGCGGTCGGTCGACGGGTGGGTCGTCGTCAATCGGCTGCTGGGGGCCGATCCGCGGCCCCTGCCGCACATGGTCCTCTTCGACCGCGAGTGCACCTTCGAGCTCGGCGCGACCGCTTCTCCCGCCGCCACCGCTCCGCTGCGCTCGGCCCTCCGCCTTTTCGGCGATCCGGTGACGATCCATGCCCGAACCCACGGCGGCGAGATCGCCCTGCCCGGCGGCAAGACCCTCCCGCCGCGTCCGATCGCCGTCGCCTTCCCGCCGCCCGCGGAGGGGGGCAGGCCGTTCTTCGTCCTGGCCCTCCCCGAGATCTGGCGCGAGCACGTCGGCCACGACGATCCGCACGTCGTCGAGCGCATCCTCGGCGTCACCCTTCACGAGATGCTCCACACGCGGCAGCTCCCGGAGCTGCGGCGCCGGGTGGACGCCCTCGCGGAGCGGTGGGAGCTGCCGGCCCGCTTCGACGACGACGTGGTGCAGCAGCGGTTCGCCGTGCGCTCCGGGTACGCCGACGCCTTCACCGCAGAGGTCGATCTGCTGTGGCGAGCGGTCTTCGCGGCCCGCGACGAGGAGGCCGCAGCGCTGGCCGCCCGGGCTCTCGAGATGGCCGAGCGGCGACGAACGCGGTTCTTCGCGGGCGACGAAGCAGTCTACGCCGACCTCGAGGCGCTGTTCCTGACCATGGAGGGGCTCGCGGAGTGGGCGCGGTTCCAGTTCACCCGTCTCCGGCCGGACGAGCCGCGCGGGGACCGCGAGATCCTCGAGTTTCTCCGCGGCCGCGACAACGACTGGTCGCAGGAGGAGGGGCTGGCCTTCTTCCTCCTGATCGACCGCTTCGCCGCCCCCGACTGGCGCCGGCGAGCCCTGGGGCCGGAGATGGCCTCACCGTTCGACCTGCTGCGGGAGGCCCCGGCACTCCGGTCCCGGCTCAGTCAGAAGTAGCTGTTGCGCCACGCGCCGGCGGCGGGCCCTCACTCGTAGTGCCCCTCGGTTTCCGTCCGGCTGTCGAATTGCAGCCTGCCCGATCGTCCACCTTGCAGCGGCGCGTGGTGCCGCGACGGCCCGCGAGGCGGGTCGCTGAACAGGAACTTCGAGACGATACAAAGGAGAGGCGACCATGGCAGCGAACCCGACCGGCCCCCAGGACTCCAACACCATCAAGCTCCACCGCGTGATCCGCACCGCGCCCGACCGCGTCTACCGCGCGTTCGTGGACGCGGACGCGATGGCCAAGTGGCTGCCGCCCAACGGCTTCACCGGCCGGGTGCACCACCTCGACGCCGAGGTCGGCGGCACCTACCGGATGTCGTTCACCAACTTCACGAGCGGCGACAGCCACTCGTTCGGCGGCACGTTCCTCGACCTGGTGCCGGGGGAGCTCCTCCGCTACACGGACACGTTCGACGACCCGAACCTGCCCGGAGAGATGGTGACGACGGTCACCCTGAAAGCGGTCTCCGTCGGCACGGAGGTGCACATCGTCCAGGAGGGCGTGCCCGCCGTCATCCCGGCCGAGGCCTGCTACCTGGGGTGGCAGGAGTCGCTCATCCTGCTCGCCAAGCTCGTCGAGGCCGAGATCCCGGGCGAAGGCGAGGCCGGATGAGCCGCAGCCCGGCCGACCCACCGCACCTGCCGCGGTGACAGCGGAGGGTTGACTACGGATTGACGCGCTTGACGTAGGGTCTCCGCGTGCGGAGACTGGGTGGCAGATCGCTTCGTGCAGAGAGCCCCTTGCGGGTCCGCGGCCGTGCCTACGGCGGCGTCGCCGTGGCGGAGCCGTACCCGGAGACACAACGAGAGGAGACGCTATGAGGAGCCTGAGGAAGTCGTGTCTGCTGCTGTTCGCCGCCAGCCTTCTGGTCCCCGCGCTCACCACGGTGGCCCAGGAGCCGCAGCCGGTCAAGTACGAGGGGACCTGGTACCAGCTGATTCACGTCCAGTTCAAGACGGGCATGCGGGACGAAGCGCTCGAGCACATCGCGCAGAACTTCGCTCCGGCGGGCGTCGAGACCGGTACCGGTCCCAAGATGGTGCTGCTCCACCACAGCGGCGAATACGACATGACGCTGCTGTGGGAGCTGAAGGGCGGTCCGGCGGACCTCGCGTGGGAGAGGAGCCCCGACGACGTGAAGTGGGCCAAGTCCATGGCCGCCCGGCACGGCGGAATGGAGGGTATGCAGAAGGCCTGGCAGGAGTACCAGGCGATGGTCGAGCACGCGAAGGTGGAGATCGTCCGCACGTGGTCGCCGATGGCCGCCGCCGATGAGGAGGGCGGCGAGAGCGACCAGGAGATGGACGAGGAGTAGCGTCCGGAGGTGGCCCGAGGCTATGCGAGAGGCACCGGCAGCAGCCGCCGCGGCGGCCACACCACGACGTCGAGGCGCCGCGCGAAGTGCAGCAGGGCCGGGGGGCCGGAGACGGGGACGCGCAGCGAGTCGGGCACGCTGTTGCGGGTGAAGTCGGCGAAGGCCGGTTGCAGGGGCCACGGGTGGTGGTGGATCTCGCTGCGATAGACACGGTAACGGCCGGCGGCCGGCCGGCCGTCGAAGGGCGACACGGCGTAGAGGCAGTAGCGCTCGGTCAGCCAGTGCTCGAGCGTCCCCGGCTCGGCACGGTAGACGGGACCGGTGGG
>CAZLBJ010000340.1:0-9302 GCA_964557755.1 uncultured Thermoanaerobaculia bacterium | reverse complement strand
CGGCGTAGAAGATCAGCGGCTTGCGGTCGGCGAGCTGGTGGTCCATCGCCGCCGTCAGGCGGTCGTGCCAGCGCTCGGCCATGCGCGCCAGGTCGTCGGCCGCCGCGTGGTCGGCGGGGTAGTAGTAGAGGTCGAAGTGCTCGGTGGCCGCCTTGCGGAAGGGGAAGTCCTCCCACAGCACCTTGTTGCGGCCGAAGTACTGGGCGGCGGCGGGCAGCGCCGCCGCCAGCACGAGGGCGGCGGCGAGGAGGCGGACGCTGAGGCGGAAGGTGAGGCGGGCGGAGAGCGGGGCGGAGCGGCGGCACGGCGCGACGGACATGCCCTTTCGGGCGTGCAAGAAAACTGCCGTCTGGGCGGGCTCCCCGGCCGCCCCTGGGGAAACCTCCTAGCCGGCCTCGTCCTCGTCGGCGCCGAGGCCGAGGCGGGCGAAGGCGGCCTCCATGGCGCCGGCGCTCTTGGTCTCCTGCTCGCGCTGCTGCTTGCGGAAGTCCTGGACGTCGGCCTTGGTGGCCTCGACGCGCGAGCCCTGCTTGCCGAGCGAGATGCGCTTGCGGCGCGCGTCGACGGTCAGCACCTGCACCGTCACCGTCTGCCCCGGCCGGAAGGCGCGCGCGGCGTTGGTGCCGCGCGGCAGCCCGGTCTGCGAGTTGGGCAGCAGGCCGGTGAGGCCGGGAGCGAGGTTGATGAAGACGCCGAAGGGGGCGATCGACTCCACCGTGCCCTCGACCAACTCGCCCTCGGGGTAGCGCTTGCCGACCTCGCGCCACGGGTCGCTCTCCGGCACCTCGCGCAGCGACAGGGCGATGCGCTGGCGCTTGGTGTCCACCTCGCGCACCCAGCCCTCGATCTCGCTGCCCGGCTTGAGCGCTGCGGACTCGAGGTTGGAGCCGGGGGGGAGCTGCGAGACGTGCACCAGGCCCTCGACGTCCGGCTCGAGCTCGACGAACATGCCGAAGTCGGCGTGGCGCAGCACCTTGCCGGTGAACTTCGAGCCGCGCGGGTAGCGGTTGGCGACGCCCTGCCACGGGTCCGGCTCGAGCTCCTTCATCGACAGCGAGATGCGGTCGCCGCCCTTCTCGATCTTCAGCACCTTGACCTCGACCTGCTGGCCGAGCTGCAGCGCGTCTTTCGGCTGCGTCACCCGGGAGCGGGAGATCTCGGAGACGTGGACCAGGCCCTCGATGCCGCCGAGGTCGATGAAGGCGCCGAACTCGGGCAGCGAGGTGACGGTGCCGGAGACCACGGTGCCGGGCTTGAGGCCGGCCAGCACCTCGTCGCGTTTGGCCTTCAGCAGGTCGGAGCGCGACAGCACCACGCGGCGGCCGCGGCGCTGGAACTTGGCGACCTTGAAGTCCAGCTCGCGGTCCATGTAGGTCTCGGGGCTGCGCGGCCGGCCGAGCTCCATCTCGGAGGCGGGGCAGAAGGCGGTGACCTCGTCGATGACGACGTGGAAGCCGCCGCGGTTCCAGCCGATCACCTTGCCGGTGACGGTGCCGCCGGTCTCCTTGGCCTCGCGCAGCGCCAAGAGCGCCGGATCGTCGAGCGCCGGCTCCTTCTCCTCGGCCTGAGCGGCGGCCTCGGCGGCCTCGGCTTTCGGCTCGGCGGCGGGCTCGGCAGCCGGGCCCCCGGTCTCGCCGGACGCGGCGGCCATGGTCTCGGCGTCGGCGGCGGGCTCGGCGGCGGCCTCGGTCCCGGCGGCGGCTTCGGCGGCCGCGGCCGCAGGCTCCTGCTCGGCCTCGGCCTCGGCGGCGGGCTCGGCGGTGGGCTCGGCCGGGGCTTCGTCGCCTTCGGATGCGGCCTCGGCGGTGGCCGGGGCGGACGTCAACGGCTCAGCGAGAGGGGGAGCGGTGGGCGCCTCGGCGGCCGCGGTCTCGGGCTGCGCCGCGGTCTCGGCGGCCGGCTGCGACGGCTCCACGGCTGACGATTCCGCCGCGGCGGCCTGCGGGTCCTCGGCCGCGGCCTGCGGCGACGGCTCCTCCGCGGCGGCCTGCGGCACCTCGGCGGCCGCGGTCTCGGGCTCGGATGCGGCCTCGGCGGCCGGCTGCGGCTCCTCGGCCGGCGGCTCCTCGGCGGCGGCCTGCGGCTCTTCGGCCGCGGCGCCCTGCGGCTCTTCGGCCGCGGCGCCCTGCGGCTCCTCGACCGTAGCGGCTTGCGGCTCCTCGGCGGCGGCCTGCACCGGCTCCGCTTCGCTGGATTCGTCCTCGGTGCGCTCCTCGGCGCCCTGCTCCTCGCCACCTTCCGGCTTCGGCTCGACGTCGTCTCCGGCGCCCGTCTGCGGCTCCGCCGCCTCGTCGTCGCTCGCCGCCTCCGTCTCGTCGTCCTGCGCGGAAGCCTCGGCCGTCGCGGCGGGCTCGTCCTCGCGCTCCTCGTTTCCCTTCCCTTCGCCGATCCGTTCGTCCGCCTGCGCGCCTTCGTCGCCCGCCGAGGCCTGCGCCTCGGCCTGCGCCCCCGCGGCCTCCTTCTCCTCAGGAGGTTCGGCCGTGGCCGTGGCCGTCGCGGCTCCAGCCTGGTGGTCGTTGCGGGGGTCGCCGTCTGCGGACGGGGCGGCGTTCTGCGGATCGCGTTCGTCGGGCATGGGAACTCCGGGAGACGAAGGGGTCGAGGAGGTGAACGGGCGGCGGGGCGGCAGGTGGGCTGCGCCCCGGAGGCCACAGTTTAGCGCAAATCCCGCGATGCGAAAAGCGCGCCCGAGACGCCGCCGAGGGAGCCGGCTAGAATGAGGACGTCTTCCTGTCTACCTTCGAACCCAAGCCCCAGCGGAGAACAGCGCCATGGCGTCCAACGTCGACGAGTTCATGGGGTCCGTGCGCCGCAAGGACCCGGAGCAGAAGGAGTTCCACCAGGCGGTGCACGAGGTCGTGGAGTCGGTGCTGCCGGTGCTCGACCAGCACCCGGAGCTGCGCCGCGCCAAGGTGCTCGAGCGCATGATCGAGCCCGAGCGGGTGCTGACCTTCCGCGTCCCCTGGGCCGACGACCGCGGCGAGGTGCAGGTCAACCGCGGCTACCGGGTGGAGTTCAACAGCGCCATCGGCCCCTACAAGGGCGGCCTGCGCTTCCACCCCAGCGTCAACCTGTCGATCCTCAAGTTCCTCGGTTTCGAGCAGATCTTCAAGAACGCGCTGACCACGCTGATGATCGGCGGCGGCAAGGGCGGCTCGGACTTCGACCCCAAGGGCAAGTCGGACATGGAGGTGATGCGCTTCTGCCAGTCCTTCATGACCGAGCTGTTCCGCCACATCGGGCCCTCCACCGACGTGCCGGCCGGCGACATCGGCGTCGGCGGCCGCGAGATCGGCTACCTCTTCGGCCAGTACAAGCGGCTGGCCAACCGCTTCGAGGGCGTCCTCACCGGCAAGGGGCTGGGCTGGGGCGGCTCGCTGATGCGCCCCGAAGCCACCGGCTACGGCCAAGTCTACTTCGTCTGCGAGATGCTGGCGACCCGGGAGGAGACGCTCGAGGGCAAGCGCTGCCTGGTCTCCGGCTCCGGCAACGTCGCCCAGTACGCCTCGGAGAAGGCGCTCGAGCTCGGCGCCAAGGTCATCACCCTCTCCGACTCCGACGGCTACGTGGTCGACGAGGACGGGTTCGACCGCGAGAAGCTCGACTTCGTCATGCAGCTCAAGAACGTGCGCCGCGGCCGCATTCGCGAGTACGTCGAGCGCTTCCCGCACGCCAGCTACCACCCGGCCGACCTGTCGCTCGACCGCAACCCGATGTGGGAGATCCCGGCCGAGGTGGCGCTGCCGTCGGCGACGCAGAACGAGATCAACGCCACGGACGCCCGCAACCTGGTGGCCAATGGCTGCATCTGCGTCTCCGAGGGCTCCAACATGTCGTCGACGCCGGAGGCCACCGAGGTGTTCTTCGACGCCGGCGTCCTCTACGGCCCGGGGAAGGCGGCCAACGCCGGCGGCGTCGCCACCTCGGCGCTGGAGATGAGCCAGAACCACCAGATGCTGCGCTGGTCGCGCCGCGAGGTCGACGACCGCCTGCGCCGCATCATGCGCAAGATCCACGAGACCTGCTACGCCACCGCCGAGGAATACGGCACCCCCGGCAACCTGGTCAACGGCGCCAACATCGCCGGCTTCCTCAAGGTCGCCAACGCGATGGCCGACCAGGGGCTGGTGTAGCCGCCGCCGTGCTTGACAGGAGGGCTCCTGGAATGCTCACAATGAGCATGCTCAAGATGAGCTGTCGACGAGAGGAGCCCACGTGGACGCGAGCGATGCGGGACCGCCTTCGGGCGAGCTGCCGATGAACCCGATGGAGCACCTGGTGCTGACGGTGCTCCTCGACGGGCCCCTGCACGGCTACGGCGTCGCCACCGAGATCGAGCGGCGCAGCGGCGGCGCAGTGGCGGTGCACCCGGGCAACCTCTACCGCGTGCTCGACCGCCTGCTGCGGCGCGGCCTGGTCGCCGAAGCGGCAGCGGCGGACGGCGCCGGCGGCCGGCGCGACTATCGCGTCACCGACGCCGGTCGCGCCATGCTGCGCGCCGAGGACCGCCTGCGCCGCGCCGTGCACGCCGCGTCGGCCGGCCTGCGCAAGCTGACGGAGCCGGCGTGAAGCGGCGCGAGACGCCGGGCCCCGGGGTCCGGCTGCTGCTGCGCCTCTACCCGCGCCGCTTCCGCGACCGCTTCGGCGACGAGCTGTGGCTGCACCACCGCCGGTGCCACGAGCAGCGCGGCGGCGGCCGGCGCCTCGGCCTCTACGCCCGCTTCCTCCTCGACACGCTGCGCCACGCCCCGCCCGCCCGCCTCGAGGAGCGCTCGGCGGCGCGGCGGCGGCCCGATCCCGACCTGCCGCCCTGGAGGACCCGCACCGTGGACAGCCTGCGCCTCGACCTTCGCATCGCCTGCCGCTCGCTGTCGCGCCGTCCCGGCCTGGCGCTCCTGGTGGTGGCCACGCTGGCCCTCGGCATCGGCGCCAGCGTCTCGCTGTTCGCGCTGCTCGAGGCCGTCGTCCTGCAGCCGCTGCGCTTCCCGCAGCCGGAGCGGCTGGTGCGGCTGGTCGGCACGCGGGACGACGCCGGCGCCGCCACCGGCACCCTGGCGTACCTCGACGTCGTCGACCTCGTCGCGCGCACCGACGTCTTCGCCGCCGCCTCGCTCTACGACGAGTGGGCGCCCAACCTGACCAGCGGCGGCCGCCCGGAGCGCCTGGAGGCGGCGCTGGTGGACGTCTCGTTCTTCGAGGTGCTCGGCGTCGAGCCGCACCGCGGCCGCTTCTTCACCGCGCGCGAGGCGATCGACGGCGAGGATCGGGTGGTGGTGCTGTCGTCGGCCCTGTGGCAGCGGCGCTTCGGTGGCGACGCGGGGATCGTCGGCCGCGGCGTCGAGCTCGACGGGCGGCTCCACCGCGTCGTCGGCGTCGCGCCGGCCGACTTCGAGGACCCGCGCCTGTCGTACCTGCGCGACCGAGACGGGCGGCCGGTCGAGCTGTGGCGGCCCTTCGGCTACGGGGGCGTCGCCGCCGAGCGGTTGCCGAACCGGGGCTCGTCGTCCTACACGGCGATCGCCCGCCTCGCCCCCGGCGTCGGGCTCGACACCGCCGAGCAGCGGCTGGCGGCGGCGATGCGGCAGCTCGAGCGCGAGCACCCGGAGACCAACGCCGGCCGCGGCGTCGCCCTGCAGCCGCTCGAGGAGCACATGGTGGGCGGCGTGCGCCGCACCCTGGTGCTGCTCACCGGCGCCGTCGCCTTCGTGCTGCTGATCGCCGTCGCCAACGTCGCCGGCCTACTCCTCGGGCGTGCCGCGGAACGGCGGCAGGAGGCGGCGGTGCGCTCCGCCCTCGGCGCCGGGCGCGGCCGGCTGGTCCGCCACCTGCTGGCCGAAGGCGTGGTGCTGACCGCCGCCGGCGGCGCCCTCGGCATGCTGGCCGCCGCCGGCGCCACGCGCCTGCTGGCCCTCCACGCGGGCGACCTCCTGCCCCGCGCCGTGCCGCTGGTGCCGCAGCCGCGCGTGTTGCTCGCCGCCCTCGCCGCCACCGCCGCCTGCGCCCTGGTCTGCGGCTTGCTGCCCGCGCTGGCGCTGGCCCGGCGCGACCTGCGCGGCAGCCTCGCCGCCGGGCGCCACGGCGCCGACCCCGGGCGCGGCCGGCTGCGCGCCGGGCTGGTGGTCGCCGAGGTGGCGGTCTCCGCCGCGTTGCTGGTGGGCGCCGGGCTGCTGCTGCACAGCTTCTGGCGCCTGTCGCGGGTCGACCCCGGCATCGCCACCGGCGGCGTGCTGACGGCGCAGCTCGAGCTGCCGTGGTCGGCGTATCCCGACGCGGCGGTGGTGGAGGGGTTCTACGACCGGCTGCTGGCGCGGCTGGAGGCGGCGCCCGAGATCGAGCGGGCGGCGACCGTCAACATCCTGCCGCTCTCCGGCAGCTTCGACGGCAACCCGGTGTCCGCCGCCGAGCGCCCCGAGCCGCCGCCGGGGCGCGAGCTGAGCGCCGAGACGCGCACCGTCTCCCCCGGCTACTTCGAGGTCGTCGGTAGCGAGCTGCTGGCCGGCCGCACGCTCGGCACGGGCGACCGTGCCGGCGCCCCCCGCGCCGCCGTCGTCACCCGGGCGCTGGCCGAGGCGCTGTGGCCCGGTGGGCGGGCGGTGGGCCGGCGCTTGCGGGCGGTCGACGGCGAGGTCGAGGTGGTCGGCGTGGTGGCCGACGTCAAGCACCTGCGCCTCGACGAGCCGGCGCCGCCGCAGGTGTACATGACGCGCGGGCAGACCCTGGCGGAGTGGCAGGGGAGGCGCTCGACGCTGGTCCTGCGCACCGCCGGCGAGCCGGCCGCCGCGCTGCCGGCGGTGCGCCGCGCGGTGTGGTCGCTGGACGACTCGCTGCCGCTGTCGCGGCCCTCGACCCTGCGGGAGGTGGTGGCGGGCTCGGTGGCCGGCGAGCGCCTGCGCACGCTGCTGATCGCCGCCTTCGCGGCGGTCGCTGTGGCGCTCACCGCCCTCGGCCTCTACGGCGTCCTCGCCTACCAGGTGCTGCAACGGCGCTACGAGCTGGCGGTGCGCGTGGCGCTCGGCGCCGCCCGCCGCCAGGTCATCGGACTGGTCGTCGGGCAGGGGCTCGCCCTGGTCGGCGCCGGCCTCGCGCTCGGGCTGGCGGCGGCCCTCGGCCTGTCGCACCTCCTGGCCGGCATGCTCTACGAAGTGGCCCCCACCGAGCCGGCCGCCTTCGCCGGCATGGCCCTCCTGATGCTCCTCGTCGGCCTCGCCGCGAGCTGGCTCCCGGCCCGCCGCGCCGCCGCCGTCGACCCGGTGACGGCGCTGCGGGGGGAGTGAGGCCGAGGTTCCGTCGATCATTGGGGTGGTGCAGTAACGAAGGCCGCCCTCGAGTTGAGAGACACCAGGCCTCGGCCTCACTCCTGAAGCTCGACCTCCGCCGTGCCCACGGCGTCTGAATCATCGACCGTGACGATGATCCGACCCCGGCCAGGTTCGCCAGTCTGCTCCCGGTGGAGGACGGCGCTTGCTTGCCCTGCGGCATCGCTGCGCATGACATTACGGAAGGTGCCGAACGAGTCGCCGTTTACGTCCTCCGGCCGGAACCGAACGACCGCGTCCTTCGTGGACGTTCCTACGTCGCGGATCAGGCGCACGGTCACCGTGGTCATTCCGTCGTTCTCCAAACGGAAGGGATCGACCTCGACTAGAACTTCCTCTGCGTGAGCCCTGAGAAAGCGGAGCCGGGTCTGGGTTGTGTGGCCCTTAGTCGCGGCTGAGACGGTGGCTTCGGTGATTTCATTCGCAGCGTAGAGTAGAACGGTGGCCTGGCGGGAGTCGTCGATCGCCCGCTGGGCCGTCAATTCGGGTGCCTCGCCGCGGGTGAACGAGCCCGCCGTGGTTCTGAAGGTCACCATTTCCGTAGTGTCGTCCACTTCTGACGCCACCTCGACCACGAAGCGGAGCGCCGTCGCTCCGTCCGCCGGCGCCGTCGCCGGGGCCTCGAGGAAGCGGATGATCGAACCGGTGTCCGGGTCCGTCAGCTCTAAGATGATCTGGATGGAAACCTGCGTTTCGACGACGCTCGTCCCGTCCATCTCTACGACGGTCGCAGTGACGATCAATGGACCAACCGTGGTGTCGCTTCGATAGGTGACTATGGCCCGGCCGGTGGAATCCGGCACGATGTCCACCGACTGATCCTCGGATTCTCCGGGAGCCATCAAGACGCCCCGGTCGACCTCGAATCGAATGGCGCGCCCCTTCTTCACCGCCCGGGAATCGATCCTTGCTTCGATCCCCACCGTCGACAGACCGTCGGCAGGCAAACTGGTGCTGTCGTTGGCCGTGCGCAACGTGATGAACGAGTCCGCGGCAGGTTCGCTCGGCGTGTCGTCATTCGGACAACCGCCGGCGACGAGCGCCGCCATGATCAGCACGGCGCAGGCCCCATACCGCCAGAGACACAGTCGTCGTTTCATTCCTCCCCCTCGGTGGGCCACACCAGGAAGAATAGACCACTGCTGGATTGGATCGCATCTGCTCCCTTCGTGCGAACGCGACCCACCAACTGGATTGCTGGAGGCGGTGGGCGCCGATCACCATCGTATCGGATCCTCAGCCAATTCCTCTTCCAGTGGGGCTCATTTTCGGAGCTCGCGCCGGGCACCTCAATCTCCCGCTGTGAATTGCTTTCGATCACGTAGCCGGGAGAGTCCTTGACCTCATAAGTCACTTCGGCGGTCTCCGGCTCATCACCCGTGGTGTAGAGGCCGATCTCGAAGTAGACAGGACCTCTCGAGGGCTCCTTCATCTCCACCTTGAAGCTCAGTGGGTTGAGTCCCCGGATGGCTCGAATGCTCATTATTCTGATCCCCCCTGCCCCAGCGCTGCCTGGAATAGGCGATTGATCCCCACGAAGAACCCGCGGACGTCCCAGTCGACCGAAACGGAGACATAGGGAGCGACGTGGATCTCGCTGTCATCGATGAGCGGGTTGGCGTCGAGTTCCTTGTAGATGAGGCCCCCAACCCCAAGACGAATCGCCTCGGTGAGCCGACAGCCGCCTCCGAGGACGACGCTGTAGTCGGAGAAGAGATCGGTGCGCTCACTCGTCTCGGCGATGCTTTCCAAGGTCACCCCGACCGTCACGCCACAGCGGGACCGTAGGTTCCATCCCTGTAGGGGCGCTTCCTTGTTCACAGGCCAGAAGTAGATGTTGGTGCCCAAATAGGGAACGACCTCTTCGACGTCTCCGATTCCTGCAACGAAGCCGATGTCTGCAGACAGGTACATTTTCTGCCGCGCCTGGAACCCATAAACCGTGCTCGTGTCTACCCAGAGAAACGATTCCTGGAGTAGCCTGGG
>CAZLBJ010000339.1:0-2652 GCA_964557755.1 uncultured Thermoanaerobaculia bacterium | reverse complement strand
CCGGCGCCGACGAGGCCGCGGCGACGGCGTACACCTGCCCGATGCACCCCGAGTTCCGCTCCGACGTCCCCGGCACCTGCCCGGTGTGCGGGATGGCGCTCGAGGAGGCCGCGGCGGAGGACGAGGGCGGCGATGACGAGGAGGAGGAGCCGCCACCGCACCAGCACCAGCACCCGCCGGGGGGTGGGCGGTGAGGACGGCGCTCGCCGCCCTCGCCGCCCTCGCCGCCGCCGTCCTCGCCGTCACCCTCGGCGGCTGCGCCTCGGTGCCGGTCGACGACGTCTTCTCCGACGCCGCCGGCCTCGCCGCCGAGCGCACCGGCCGGCGCGTCGAGTGGGCGGACGTCAGCCTCGGCGCCGAGGAGATGGACGCCCGCGTCCGCGCGCTCCTCGCCCGCCCGCTCGACGCCGACGCCGCCGTCGAGGTGGCGCTGCTCGCCAACCGGCGCCTGCAGGCTCGCCACGCGGCGCTCGGCGCCGCGGCGGCGGCCAAGGTGCAGGCCGGCCTGCCGCCCAACCCGTTCCTCGAGGTGACGGCGCGCTTCCGCGACGGCGGCGGCACGCCGCAGCTCGAGGTGTCGGTGGTGCAGGAGGTGCTCGACCTCTTCCTGCTGCCGGCCCGCAAGCGCCTCGCCGCGGTGGAGCTCGAGCGCGCCCGGCTCGACCTCGCTTCGGCGGTGATCGACCTCGCCGCCGAGACGCGGCAGGCGTTCGTCCGCTACCAGGCCGAGCGCCAGCTCCTCGAGCTCGACCGCCACGCCCTGCTGGCGGTGGAGGCGGCCTGGGAGATGGCGGTGCAGCTCCGCGCGGCCGGCAACGTCAGCGAGCTCGACCTGCTGGTCGAGCGCGACTTCTACGAGCAGGTCAAGCTCGACGTGTCGCGCCGCGAGCTGGCGGTCGCCGAGCTGCGCGGCCGGCTCGACGCCATGATGGGCCTGTGGGGCGAGCGGGCCGCCGCCTGGACGGCGGCGGAGCGGCTGCCCGACCCGCCGCCGGACGCCGCGGTGCCGGAGGACGCGGAGCGCCGCGCCGTCGCCCGCTCCCTCGACCTCGCCGCCGCCGTCCTCGACCTCGAGGCGTCCGCCCGCCGCCTCGGCATCACCGACGTCGCCGCCGTTTTCCCGGAGCTCGAGGTGGGCGCCGAGGGGGAGCGCGAGGTCGAGACGGACGGCGGCGGGGACGACGGCGGCGGCGAGCACCGCGAGTGGTGGTACGGGCCGTCGGTAGGCTTCCGCATCCCGGTGTTCGACCGCGGCGGGCCGCGGCGGGTGGCCGCCCGGATGGAGATCCGCCGCCGCTGGGACGAGCTGGCGGCGCTCGGCGTCGACGTGCGCGCCGCCGCCCGCGGCGCGGCGACGCGGCTGCTCTACGCCGAGCGCCACGCCCGCTACACGCGCGAAATCCTGCTGCCGCTGCGCACGGCGCTGACCGCCGAGACGCAGCTCCACTACAACGGCATGTTCCTGGGCATCTTCCAGCTCCTCGACGCCAAGCGCCGCGAGCTCGACGCCGGCCGCGGCCACGTCGTCGCCCTGCGCGACTACTGGCTGGCGGCGGCGGCCCTCGACCAGCTCCTGGCCGGCCGCCTGCCGGACCCACCGCCGATGGACGGCGGCGGGCTCGACGGCCTGGGGACGATCCGCGGCGAGGGCGCCGAGGAGGGAGGCCACTGATGAGCGACACCCGCGACGACCGCGACCGGCGCCGGCCCACCGTGCGGCTGGCATCCCCCACCCGCCGCGCCGTCCTCGGCTGGGGCGCGGCGCTCACCGCGGCGCCGGCGCTCGCCGCCGCCCAGGGAGCTACGCAGCCCTGGGTGGCCCCCGAGGCCGCGCCGCGCCGCAACACGGGCCGCCCGCCCGAGCTCCCGTGGCTGGCCAGCGAGCGCGCCGGTCACCCGCCCGGCGAGCCGGGGCGCGACTACCGGCCCGTCTTCGTGCCCGACGGGGCGACCCTGCCCTACCGCCTGGCCGGTGGCGTCAAGGTCTTCCACCTCGTCGCCGAGCCGATCGTCCACGAGCTGGCCGAAGGCCTCACCATCCACGCATGGGGCTACAACGGCCGCACCCCGGGCCCGGTGATCGAAGCGGTGGCCGGCGACCGCGTGCGCATCTACGTCACCAACCGCCTGCCGTCGCCGACCTCGGTGCACTGGCACGGCCAGCTCGTGCCCAACGGCATGGACGGCGTCGCCGGGCTCACCCAGCCCGACGTCCCGGTGGGCGCGACGTTCAAGTACGAGTTCGTCTGCCCGCACCCGGCCACCTTCCTCTACCACCCCCACTTCGAGGAGATGACGGAGGGCGGCATGGGCCTCTCCGGCCTCTTCGTGGTGCACCCGCGCGAGCGCCGCGAGCCGCCGCCCGACCGCGACTTCGCCATCCTGCTTCAGGAGTGGCGCATCGACGCCGGCACCCGCCGCCCGTACACCAACGAGATGGTCGAGTTCAACCTGCTGACCATGAACGGCCGCGCCTTCCCGGACACCCACCCGCTGGTCTGCCAGCTCGGCGACCGGGTGCGCATCCGGCTCGGCACCCTGTCGCCGATGAGCCACCACCCGAGCCCCGTCCCCGGCCCCCGCACGGAGGTGGGGGCGCCCGACGGCGGCACGGTTCCGCCGCCGGCGCGCTGGCCGGAGACGACGGTGCTG
>CAZLBJ010000338.1:0-2832 GCA_964557755.1 uncultured Thermoanaerobaculia bacterium | reverse complement strand
GCGCCGGGCGGCGGTACCGCGCCTGGGGGCGGGGGCACGCCGCCGGCCGCCGCCGCGCCGGCCACCACCGCCGCCGCGGGCAGGGTGCCGGCCACCGTGTCCTCGGCGCCCGCCGGCGGCGCCGCCAGCGGCGGCGGCTCGGCGATGCTCTGCGTCTCCGACAGCGCCACCTGCTCCTCGTACACCGCCACCACCCGCGACAGCTCGCGCGCCAGCTCGCCGGCCGAGGCGTAGCGCTGCCCGGGGTCCTTGGCGAGCGCCTTGCCCAGGACGTCGCTCAGCCCGTCGGGCAGGCCGCCGACGTAGCGCTCGAGCGGCGTCGGCGGTTCGTAGACGATGCGGTGGGTGACCGCGGTCAGGCTGTCGCCGGCGAACGGCTTGTGGCGGGTGATCATCTCGTAGACCACGACGCCGAAGGAGAAAAGATCGGTTCGGTGGTCGACCTCACGCCCCTGCACCTGCTCGGGCGACATGTAGTTGGGGGTGCCGAGGAGCTGGCCGTCGTGGGTGAGGTTCGAGGCCTCGAAGCGGGCGATGCCGAAGTCGGTGATCTTGACCTGGCGCTGCGGCGTCAGCAGCACGTTGGCGGGCTTGACGTCGCGGTGCACGACGCCCTTGCCGTGGGCGTAGTCGAGGGCGTCGGCGATCTGCCGCGCCACCTCCGCCACCTCGGGCATCTGCAGCGCCTTGCCGTAGCGCAGCACCTCCTTCAAGTTGGTGCCCTGCACGTACTCCATGGCGATGAAGGTGACGCCCTCGGCGCTCTCCTCGACGACGTCGTGGATGGTGACGACGTTGGGGTGCGAGAGGATGCCGGCGCTCTGCGCCTCGCGCAGGAAGCGCGAGCGGAAGCGCTCCATCTCGTCGTCGTCGCCGGCGAGGTTGGGGCGGAACGTCTTCAGCGCCACCAGGCGGCCGATCAACGGATCGCGGGCGAGGTAGACGACACCCATCGCCCCCTTGCCGAGGACGGCCTGAATGTCGTAGCGGCCGAGCTGCTTCGGGCTGGCGGAAGGCATCGCTGGGTCGATCCGGTGAGCCTTTGATTGTAGGCGCCGGCCGGGGCCGGAGTCAAACCGCCCGCCGGCGCTCCGCGCCGCCCGTAACTGCCTCCTTTTGCATCGTTTAGCCACCCCCTGGGAGGGTCCGGGAGGGGCGGGTCCCTATGCTATAGTCGCCGCTCATTGACGAGTGAAGGAGGCATCGATCGATGCAGGTGGACAGTCCGGAGAAGATTCGCAACCTGGCCGTGGCCGGCCACAACGACACCGGCAAGACGACCCTGGTCTCGGCCCTGCTGCACGCCGGCGGCGCCACCGACAAGCTGGGCAAGGTGGAGGACGGCTCCACGGTGACCGACTTCGACGCCGAGGAGATCGAGCGCGGCATCTCGATCGGCCTCGCCGCGGCGTACGTGCCCTGGCAGGGGGTCAAGGTCAACCTGGTCGACTGCCCCGGCTACGGCATCTTCTTCACCGAGACCCTGTCCGCGCTGCGCGCCTGCGACGCCGTGCTGCTGTGCGTCAACGCCGTCTCCGGCGTCGAGGTGACCACCGAGAAGGTGTGGTCGGCGGCCGCCGACATGGACCTGCCGGTGCTCGTCCACCTGACGCGCATGGACCGCGACCGCGCCGACTTCGCGGCGATGGCCGCGTCGCTGGCCGGCACCTTGGGCCGCGAGGTGGTGCCGGTGCAGCTGCCGATCGGCCGCGAGCACGGCTTCTCCGGCGTCGTCGACCTGGTGCACCGCAAGGCGTGGAGCTTCACCGCCGGCGGCGACGGCAAGGGCAAGCCGATCGCGGTGCCGGACGACTTGGCGGAGCAGGTCGAGGAGTGGCGCAACAAGCTGATCGAGGCGGTGGCCGAGACCGACGACATGCTCATGGAGCGCTTCTTCGAGGCCGGCACGCTCGACGAGCCGGAGCTCGCCGCCGGGCTGCGCCGGGCGGTGGCCGAGCGGCTGGTGTTCCCGGTGACCTGCTCGGCGGCGGCGGGCGGCGTCGGGCCGTCGGCGCTGCTCGACTCGATCCTCGACGCGGCGCCGTCGCCGCTCGACCGCGGCGCCTTCCCCGCCACCGACCTCGGCGGCGAGCCGGTCGAGGTGGCGACGAGCCCGGACGGCGCCGTCGCGGCGCTGGTGTTCAAGACGCTGCAGGACCCGTTCAGCGGCAAGATCTCGATCGTCCGCGTGGTGCGCGGCACGCTGACCGCCGACGCGCCGCTGTGGAACCCGCGCCTCGAGGACGCCGAGAAGATCCCCGGCCTGCTGCTCGTCCAGGGCAAGCAGACGACCAAGGTCGGCAAACTCGTGGCCGGTGACATCGGCGGCGTCCCCAAGCTCAAGCAGTCGCTCTCCGGCGACACCCTGTGCGCCAAGGACAAGCCGGTCAAGCTGGCGTGGATCGACGTGCCGGAGGCGGCGATGGCGTTCGCCATCGAGCCGAGGGCGAAGGGCGACGAGGAGAAGGTGGGCGAGACGCTGCACCGGCTGATGGAGGAGGACGTGGCGCTGCACTTCGGGCGCGACCCGGAGACCCACGAGTGGCTGCTCAGCGGCACCGGCCAGCGCCACGCCGAGATCGCCGTCTCCAAGCTCAAGCACCGCTTCAACGTCGAGGTCATCCTGCACCCGCCGAAGGTGCCCTACCGCGAGACCATCGTGCGCGCCGCGGACGGCCACGGGCGGCACAAGAAGCAGACCGGCGGCCGCGGCCAGTTCGCCGACTGCCGCATCAAGATCGAGCCGCTGCCGCGCGGCGGCGACTTCGAGTTCGTCGACGAGATCTTCGGCGGCTCGATCCCGCAGACCTACCGGCCGGCGGTCGAGAAGGG
>CAZLBJ010000337.1:0-5562 GCA_964557755.1 uncultured Thermoanaerobaculia bacterium | reverse complement strand
GAGCACCACCGCGGCGAGCTGGGCGAACTGTTGCCGAGTGATGCCCGCGCCACACACGAGCAGGCGGACGAACGGCAGCACGAGATCCAGGCCGAAGCCGAAGAGCACGAGAAAGGACACCAGTCCGGCGCTCAGGAGTCGCAGATAGAGATCGAGCATGTCGAGGACCCTTTCCTTCTGTAAAGCGACGTTCTTCCCCGCTCCGCGCAGAAACTGTCCGGCATCGAGCAGGGCTCGCGACGTTGTTCCTGCCCTCCATGCTGCCACAGCCGTCCGGAAGCCGGACGACGGCGGTGCCGGCGGCCTCAGGCGAGGTGGAGGTGCCGCACGGCCGTCTTCCCTGTCCACCTCCCGCCCGCTCGGGCGTAGTAGCGGGCAAGGAGGTGGAAAACGATGACGTTCGCCCGTCGCATGTGCCTGGTCCTGTTGCTGATCCCGATCCTCACCCTCGCCCTGGCCCCCGCCCTGGCCGCCCAGGAGGTTCCCGCCGCGGTGGAGGACGCCGCGCCGCCGCCGGCGGCCGCCGAGACGGCACCGGTGGAGGAGGCGGCGCCCGCCGAGCCCGAGCCCGAGCCCGGGGCGGAGACGAACGGCTACGCGGTGCGCGACCAGCTCACCCGCCTGCTGTTCGAGCATCCGAACGAGGTGGGGACGATCCTCGGGCTCGATCCCACGCTGCTCGAGAACGAGTCGTTCGTCGCCGGCTACCCGGAGCTCGAGCGCTTCCTGGCGCGGCATCCGGAGGTGCGGCGCAACCCGCACTTCTACCTCGCCTCGTTCCGGGAGCGCGGGCGTGAGCACGGCGGCTTCGAGGAGGTCTTCGAGACGCTCCTCATCTTCGCCTGCTTCGCCCTCGTCGCCCTCGCCCTGGGCTGGTTCATCCGCACCGTCATCGAGCAGCGGCGCTGGAGCCGGCTGGCGCAGACGCAGAGCGAGGCCCACAACAAGATCCTCGACCGCTTCGACTCGCGCGAGCAGCTCCTCGCCTACATCCAGACGCCCGCCGGCGCGCGCTTCCTCGAGTCCGCCCCCATCCCGCTCGGCCCCGAGCGGCGGGAGGAGCGCTCGCCGGCGTCGCGGATGCTGTGGCCCGTGCAGGTGGGCGTCGTCCTGCTGGCCGCCGCCATCGGCCTGCTGGTGGTCGGCGGCCGCTTCGACGGCGAGACGGCGGAGGGGTTCTTCGCCCTCGGCGCCATCGGCCTGTCGGTCGGCATCGGCTTCCTCGGCTCCGCCGCGGTGTCGATCTACCTGTCGCGCCGCCTCGGCCTGTGGGAGGGGCCGCCCTCGCCCGCGACCGCTCCCCCGGCCCCCTTCGACGACACCGACGCGTGAGATGATCGCGAGCCGATGGACCTGTCGCTCTTGATCCAAAGTGCGCTCCCCGCGAGCCGCGACCTCGACGCCGCGGAGCCGGCGTCGAGCGAGGCCGAGTTCCGCGCCTTCTACGAGCGCACGGCGCGGCCTCTGTGGGCGTACCTGCTGCGCGCCACCGGCGACCCCGACCGCGCGCAGGACGTCCACCAGGAGGCGTACTACCGCTTCTACCGCGCCGGGGCGCGGCACGAGAGCGAGGCGCACCGGCGCAACTCGCTGTTCCAGATCGCCACCCACCTGGTGCGCGACGCGGCGCGGCGGGCGCGGCGCCGCCAGGACGTGCCGCTCGACGAGGACGCGGCCGTCGACGCGGGCGCGGAGCACCGCCCGCCGCTCCCCGAGCGCCGAGCCGCCGCCCGCGCCGACCTCGGCCGCGCCATGGCGCGGCTGGCGCCCGTCCAGCGCCGGCTCCTGTGGCTGGCCTACGCCGAGGGCGCGTCGCACGAGGAGATCGCCGGCATCCTCGGCCTGCGCGCGGGGAGCGTCCGCACGCTGTTGTTCCGCGCCCGCAAGCGGCTCGCCGCCTTCCTCGGCGCTCCGGCGGCGGGCGGCGGCGCGGAGGCCCGGCGATGAGCGGCGCGGCCTGCCGCCGCGAGGACGAGCTCCTCGCCGCCCTGCAGCGCGGCTTCGTCGGGCCGGAGCTGGCGGCGCACGTCGAGCGGTGCCCGGCGTGCGGCGAGCTGCGCGCGGTGGCGGGCGCCCTGCTCGACGACCGGGAGGCGGCGCTGGCCGCCGCCCCCGTCCCCGCCGCCGGTACGACGTGGTGGCGGATGCGCCTGCGCCACCGGCGCGAGGCGGAGGCCCAGGCGCGGCGCTCCCTGCTCGTCGGGCAGGCGGTGACGCTGGCGGTCGCCCTGGCGCTGGGGATCGTCTTCTTCGGCCCCGAGGTGGCCGCGGCCGCGCGCGCCGGCGCCGCCGCGGTCCGCGTCCCCACCGTCCTCGCTCTCGCCTTCGGCGCCCTCGTGGTGCTCGCACCGCTCGCCGGCTGGATCGCCGTCCGCCAGCGCTAGCGGCCGCCCCGCCGTCAGCCGGCCGCGGCGAGCAGCAATCGGGGTGCCACCGATCCAGGCGAGACCTGCGCCGCAAAAAGTCGTCCGCTTGCGCCGCGGTGCGGCAGCAAGAGTGATGGAGTGATGGTATCCCCAGACGATGGTCTTTCAAGGAGCTCATGATGGCCGACACCGACACCGAATCACGTTTCAATCAGTTCGTGGATCGCCACCCCCGGCCGCGGCGGACCGCGGAGCCGGAGGCCGCGGCTGCCCTGGCGGCAGCGCAGCCTGCGATCGTGGAGTGTCCCGCCCCGGACAAGTGCACGAAGACGACGATCGAGGAGACCGGCAGCAACGGCGACGAGGACCGGTACGACAAGACCTACATCGGGAACTTCCACAAGGGCCTCGATCACGATGCGTTCGGGGAAGTCGTCCCCGCGGACTACAAGAAGCTGCTGAAGATCCTCGACAGCCGCAAGGACTTCGACCGCATCCCGCTGAAGTTCGGCCGCCGCATGGTGAACCCCCAGGCCGGCCTGGCGACGGACGTGGAAGGGCCGGACCCGAAGACGCTCGAGATCCTGGCGGCGCCACGCCTGGACAGCGCCGAGGCGGCCGCGGAGGCGGTGGAGCTGTACTGGATGGCCCTGCTGCGTGACGTGCCATTCCGCGACTTCGGCGGCGATGCGGACGTCGCCGCCGCCGCCGGCGATCTCTCCGCCCTCGTCGACTTCACCGGCCCCAAGGTCGGCGGACAGGTGACGCCGGAGACGATCTTCCGCGGCTGCTCCCGAGGAGAGCTCACCGGCCCCTACCTGTCGCAGTTCCTGCTCCACGACATCCCGTACGGCTCGTTGACCATCAGCCAGCAGCAGCTCACGGTGGTGCCGGACCTCGACTACCTCACCGATTTCGACGCCTGGCTCGCGGTCCAGAAAGGCGGCGCGACGGGCGACGACATCACGGAGTCGCCGCGCTACATCCGCAACATGCGCGACCTCGCCCGCTACGTCCACGTCGACGCGCTCTACGAGGCCTACCTCAACGCCTGCCTGATGCTCCTCGGCAACGGCGCGCCGTTCGATCCGGGCAACCCGTACCGGGAGCCGCACCCGGACGAGAAGACGCAGATCGGTTTCGGGACCTTCGGCGGCCCCCACGTCCTCAGCCTGGTCACCGAGGTGGCGACGCGGGCGCTGAAGGCGGTGTGGTGGCAGAAGTGGTTCGTCCACCGGCGCCTGCGGCCAGAGGCCTACGGCGGGCTGATCCACGTCAAGCTCGAGGGAGTCGGCGGCACCAAGAAGAACTACCCGATCCATCCCCAGGTCCTCGCGTCCGCGGCGCTGGCGAGGACGCACACGCGCTGGGGCAGCTACCTCCTGCCGATGGCCTACCCCGAGGGGAGCCCGACGCACCCGGCCTACGGCGCCGGCCACGCCACGGTCGCCGGCGCCTGCGTGACCGTTCTCAAGGCGTTCTTCGACGACCAGGAGCCGTTGCCGATCGCGCCCAGGGTGCCGAACGACCAAGGGACGGATCTGGAAGCCTACACGGGACCGGGTGCCGGCGACCTCACCGTCGGCGGCGAGCTCGACAAGGTGGCGGCGAACATCTCGATCGGCCGCAACATGGGCGGCGTCCACTGGCGTAGCGACTACACGGAGTCGATCCGCCTGGGCGAGAAGGTCGCCCTGTCGGTCCTCCGCAAGCAGCGCAAGGACTACCACGAGAAAGACTGGTCGTTCTCGCTCTGCACGTTCGACGGCGTGCGCGTGAAGGTGAGCCGGAAGGGGGTCCACGACGAGAACGGCACGCCCGTCGACCTGTGATCGCCGAGCCTGGCCCAGCCTCCAGCCTCAGCCTCCGTGGCGCGCGAGCGCCCGCCGCAGCTCGGCCTTGGTCATCGTGCTGCGGCCAATGACGTCGAGGCGGCTGGAGCGGCCTCGGGCGCCGCCCCGGGCTCGAGGCCGACGAGGAACGAGCGCACCTGGGCCGCGTGGGCCTCGGCCTCGTCGGCGCGTTCGTCGAGGTCGCCGGCGGCGCGGCCGCGTGCCCGCGTCTCGCTTGCCATCTTGCGCAGCATGGCGACGCGCTCCTGGAGGGTGCGCACCGCCACCCACAGGGCGCCTTCGACCTCCTCCGCCTGGCCCTCCAGCATCGAGCGGGCGGAGTTGGTGTGACCGGTGTGGCAGCGGTATGAAACGCTGTCGCCGTCGCCGACGCTCCACACGGCGCCGCCGCAGTCCGGGCAGGTGAACGAGGTGGGGCTGCCGATGTCGAGCAGGTTCGCGGCCCGCACCGTTCCTGGGGTAGCGGCGAGCTGGGCCTCGATGCGCACGTCCCGCGGCACCTCGGCCGGCGCGACCTCACGGCCGAGGAGCCCGGCGAGCAGCGGCCCGACGTCGTCGAGGGCCGCCACGTGGTCCACCTCGACCGCGGCGAGGGCGTTGCTCGGCAGGTCGGGGAAGGCGGCGTCGCGCGGGTCCTGGACCACCGTCACGCCGCCGCAGCGGCGGACGGCGGCGAGGCCGGCGACGCCGTCGTCGAGCAGGCCGGTGAGCAGCACCGCCACCGTGCGGCTGGAGCGGTAGGCGGCCGCCGAGCGGAACAGCGGATCGATCGCCGGGCGGGCGCGGTTCTCGCGCGCACCCCGCGTCAGCACCACGCGGCCGTCCTCGCCGATCAGCAGGTGGTGGTCCGGCGGCGCGACGTACACCTGGCCGAGGCGCAGCGGCTCGCCGTGCTGGGCCGACTTCACCGGCAGCCGTGCCGACGCGGCCAATATCTCCGCCAGCCGCCCCGGCGCCGCCGGCGCCTGGTGCTGCACCACGAGCACCGTCGCCGGCAGGTCCGCCGGAAGCTGCCCGATCAGCCGCGTCAGGGTCGACGGACCGCCGGCCGAAGCGCCGATCACCACCGTGTCGCGCCGCACCGTGGGCACGGGCGCGCCGTCCGCCGGGCGGGCGGATCCACTTCTGTTCGGGTCGCTGTCCATGAGGGAGAGGATTGCAAGCCTCCCGCCAGCGGCGGCGGCCGAGCCGCCGTCGGGCTTCGCCGCGCTGGAGGTCGGCAAGCGCGTGCGCTTCCACGAGGAGCAGGGGGGCCGCAGGCGAGCACCGTGGAGATCCTCGCCGACGCCGAGGCGCCGCCCGAGGGGCACGGCGTCGAGCCCGCGGCGCACCGGCCGTAGGCG
>CAZLBJ010000336.1:0-10224 GCA_964557755.1 uncultured Thermoanaerobaculia bacterium | reverse complement strand
TCGGCGACCGCGAGGGGCAGTCCCTGACGCAGCTCGCGGTGGCCGACAACACGCTGCAGCTCGGCCAGCCGCGGCCGGCGCTGGCCGAGGCGCAGGAGGCGGCTTTCCACCTCTCGCTGCTGTCGCCGTCCGGCATCGTGGGCGACGCCCAGCAGCTCCTCGGCCGCATCTACCTGGCGCAGCGCAAGGACAACGAAGCGCGGCGCCACTTCCGCGAGGCCGTCGCCCTGCACCGCAAGCACCACGACCCGACGGCGGTGGCCTTCGACAACGCCTGCCTGCTGCGCCTGGCGCTCGAGTGGCCGGTGCGCGAGGAGGTCGAGCCGCTGGTCGAGGCGATCGCCGGCTTCCTCGAGACCCACCCCTACCCCGACATGGGCGAGCGTCTCGACTTCGTGCTCTTCCACGCCCTCGACGGGCTCGCCGCGCGCGGCCAGACCGGCGGCCGCATCGACGGCCGACGGGAGTACCTCGAGCGCGCCTTCGGCGTGCTGATGCGCAAGACCAACTTCCTCGACCCGGAGCTGCGCCACCGCTTTCTCTTCCAGGTGGCCGACAACGACGCCATCCTCCGCGCCGCCACCGAGCACGGATTGACCGATTCGCGGTTGGGGCCGAACTGAGCTGGCTCCGGAAGCAGCCTATGCGTCACAATGCTCACCTCCGGTTCCACCTCGACAGGGTGAAGAGGCTCGAAAGACCGTTCGGCGCCTGGACGGTGCTGCCATGAAAGAAGGAACTAAGGAGCCCTGAGCGATGGCCAAGGCTGAAGCATCCGTCGAGGAACTCGTTGGCATGATTGAACGTGGCGAGCTGCGCCTGCCAGAGATGCAGCGCCGTTACGTTTGGCGATCCACCCGTGTCCGCGACCTACTCGATTCGCTGTACCGCGGCTACCCCTCGGGCGCCATCCTTCTGTGGGAGACAGACGAGGCCGTGCCGCTGCAGGAGTTCGCAATTGAGCAGCGGGGGAACCCGTACCAGAGCACCCGCCTCCTTCTCGACGGGCAGCAGCGCTTGACTTCGCTATCGGCAGTGATCCGCGGAGAACCGGTAAACGTCCGCGGCCGACAAAGGCCGATCGAGCTGCTTCTTAACCTTGACCATCCTGAGGAGCTTTCAGTCGTGACCGAGGTGAACGAGGACGGTGACGACGAAGCCCCTGACGACGACCTGATCGACGACGAAGCGGATTCGAGCGAGGACGAGCTTCAGAAACGCTTCGACCGGATGACCTTCGTAGTGGGAACCCGGAAGCTCGAGCAGTTGCCGCAGTGGGTCAAGGTCTCCGAGGTGTTTAAGTCCGACAGTGACGCGCCCTTCCTCAAGCGAGCTGGGGTCACGGGCTTCGAGGACCCGCGATACGAAAAGTACAGCCAACGCCTTGCCCGGCTACGCGGCATACGTAAGTACGTCTACCGTATAGACGTGCTCGAACGACGGCTTTCCTACGACGAGGTGACGGAGATCTTCGTCCGGGTGAACTCGCTCGGTGCCAAGTTGCGAAGTTCCGACCTGGCGCTGGCGCAAATCACCGCGAAGTGGCGCGGCGCGCTCAAGACATTCCAGGCCTTCCAGGCGCAATGCAGTAAGGCGGGCTTCGACCTCGACCTCGGACTGCACCTCAAGAACCTTGTTGCGTTTGCCACCGGTCAGTCCCGCTTCCTCACCGTAGGTAGGCTTCCCCTCGAGAGGTTGCAGCAGGCGTGGAAGGAGAGCGTGCCGGGCATGGAGTTCGCGCTAAACTTCCTCCGAAGCAATGCTGGCATCGACAGCCCGGCGCTAATGTCGTCGCCATTTCTGCTGGTGACGCTGGGTTACTACGGCCACAAGCGAGGCTACCAGATCAATGCGGAGGAGTCGCAACGATTGCGCTACTGGGTTCTGGTCGCCAACGCCAAAGGTCGCTACTCACGCGGTTCCAGCGAGACGCTGCTTGATCAGGACCTCGCCACATTGCGGGACGGTGGCGGCGCGAACGAATTAATCGATCGCCTCCGGCTGCAGGTGGGGCGCCTCGATGTGGCTCCGGACGAGTTGGAAGGTCGCAACCAGCGCAGCGCTCTCTTCAAGACCATGTTTCTCGCCTTCCGGGCTGCGGGCGCAAAGGACTGGCGCTCCAACCTGGCCATCGCCCTCGATCACTCCGGTTTCAATCACCGCTTGCAGTTTCACCACATCTTTCCCAAGGCGGTTCTGAAGCGGTCGTACACATCACGAGAAGCAGACGACATCTCGAACCTCGCTTTCATCGGCGGAAAGACGAACCGGCAGATCAGCGACAAGCTTCCCGCACAGTATTTCCCGCCGCTCATCGAGAAGTCCGGACCCGCACCGTTCGAGGCCCAGTGCATTCCAACTGAGCCAACGCTCCTAGTCGCCGAGCGCTACAATGACTTCCTGGCCGAAAGGCGGAAAGCCGTGACTCGCAGATTGAATGAGTTCCTTGACGGGGTGCAATCGTGAGCACAGTCGGGCCAGCTCCACCGCCGAGGAGGAAAGAATGAGTGCCGCGGATGGTGCGGACGCATCGCTCGGAGTAGGTGTCAAGGAGGACTGGCGCTCCGAGTGAAGCGCGCCGAACCCATCACTGGAGCGGGCACGAAAGGCGCGCCGCTAAGTTTGGTAACGTTAGCTGCCGGGAGTGTGCTCCATCCATGCCTGGCCATACGCAGAGAGAGCTAAGGGTCTTCGAGGAGTTCGCTAAGGTCTGCCCCATGGAGATCGACCTAGCGTCCATCGAGAAGCGACACCCGCCGGAACCCGACATCTACTGCCGCACGGTCGAGGGCACTGAACTTCTCTTCGAGCTGGTGGAGGTCGTGGACAGCGGACTGGCCACAGTGAGCACTCAGCAGGATCGCCTGCAGCGCCAACTGGAGGGGAGGGCAGTCGAGGATGAGGAGCTCCGAGAGAGGTTCAGCGATGCCCTCATCGCGCTTGGTTTCCAAAGGAACTTGTCCACGCAACGCCGTCGGAACGCAGTACCGGGCGTTCTCCAGTTCCTCAAGAAGCTCTCCGCTGGATTTGAAGGTAAGGTCGATCTAGTCGGCACCGACCTGGCTTCCGTCCTCACGCGACTCCATGTCATACGTGGCGACTTCGTTGGTCCCTGCTTCCACGTGGACGGAGCCACTTCCTTCTCGGATCCGACGCTTAACACGGTTTGTGGCAAGCTGCGCCATGAGTACCCCATGAGTGCCCCTCTCCATCTGCTGGCCTACTTCGTCGCGCAGCCGATGGATGCTGGCACCGAGTGGAAGCCCGAGCTTGAGGACCACATCCGCATGCTTCTCGGTAGGTCCGGTTTCCAAGCTGTCTGGCTTTTTGAACGGGGCACTGGCAGGATTGTAAGCATAGGAGGCATCCGAAACTGACACGGCAACTAACCCGGCATCATGAGTAAAGCCACGCCCTGATAGACTTTGATGAGCGCGCCCACCTCCGACCGGTACGACTTGGCGCCTTCGGAAGGGAGAAGCTTGGTTTGTTTAATTTAACCGACCCGGGCTTCGAGCCCCAACGAAGGCGGACCACGGGAACGATACCTCGGAGTAGACGTTCACCGGGAGAGCTGCACGGTGAGCGTGGTGAGCGCGGCGGGAAAGCAGGTGCCAGCGTCAGATGTTGAAGACCAACTGCCGGGCGCTGGTGAGCTTCGTACGACAGCTCGCGGGGACGCTGCACTTGTCTCTCGGGGAAGGCGAGTGGAGCCAGTGGCTCTACGAGATCCTCTCGCCTCACCTCACGTGGCCCTGCGCGTCCTGGGCCGACCTCGACGAGAGGCTCGGCGCCGTTACACGACCGCCCCGATGGCGTCTCCGAAGAACGCACGTACGGCATCGAGACCCGGTTCTCTCGCCGGGGCCACCTCGTGTTGCTCGGCCGCCTCCTCCGTCGCCGCGGCGGGGAGCTTGCCGATCCAGATCATTCCGTCCTCGTCGCTATCGACCTCGCCCACGAGGAGGTTCGCGCTGCAGATCTTCCCGATCTCGTAGAGGTCGAGGTCCGGGACCACCGACCAGCCCCTCGCTTCCTGGTCCAGCTCTCCCCCGACCGCTGGCGAGTCGTCGATCTCGCCGACGTCTACCTCGTCGAAGCCCGCGGCGACGATTGTGATCGAGCCGCGGCAACCCTCTCCCCTCCCTACCGCACCTTCCGCCCCCCCACCCGCACCGCCGTCGCCGGGTCGTTGCGGTCCTCTCGCCAGGTCGGGTGGTGGACGTGGAAGACGAAGTCGCCGTTGTACGAGGCGGCGGCCTCGGTGAAGACGATACGGCCGATCCGCCGCCAGCCGCGGATGGTGCGGGTCTCCACCAGCCGCAGGTTGCGGGTGGTGCCCTCGTCGGAGACCTCGAGGTGGAAGACCAGCTCGCGCTTCGGCGCGGCGTCGCCGCGGTCGTAGATCTGGGCCAGGACCTCGTCGCGGAAGTCGAGCGCCTCGCCCTCGATGCGCGGCTGCCGCTCGTCGACGACGAGGCGGAAGAACTCCGGCGCCCGGGTCCGCTCGCCGGGCGGCTTGCCGAGCTCGGCCACCTCGTAGAGCTGGCGGATCGTCGGCTGCCGGTCGGCGCGCGCCAGCGCCAGGCCGGTCAGCAGCAGGATCGGCAGCCCAGCGCCCCGGCGCCAGGTGTGGTTGTCGGGGGCGTTGCGCAGCTCGGCATCGTTGATGAAGTCGGTGCGCTCGCCGCCCAGGTCCTCCTGGGTGACGATGCTGGCCGCCCGCAGCGGCTCGGCGTGCTCCGGATCGGTGGTCGGGTAGAGCCGCGCGACCAGGGCGAGCGAGCGGCTGCGGCCGCGGCGCGGCTCGGTGCAGCAGGTCGAGTAGCGCCCGATGACCAGGCCGCGGCTCCCCTGGCGGAAGTAGCCACTGTAGGGGGTCGCCTCGGTCACCTCCCAGCGGCCGGTCAGGCAGACGCCGTTGGGGTGAAGGAGGCGCCGGAAGCCCTTGCCGTCCGGCCCCCAGCGCAGCTCGGCCTCGGAGTCGACGGTGCGCGCCGCCGCCTGGAGGAGCCCCCACGGCCGGCCGCCCGGGAAGAGGCCGCGGGCGACGTCGCGCAGGGTGCCGGCGTGAACGGGCAACGGTGCCTCGCCGGCGGCGCCCCAGACGGAGTAGTACGGCCGGGAGAACAGCGCGTCGCGGACTTCCGCGAACCGGGAGCCGGCGAACCGGCGATCGTCGTCGGTCACGCCCTGCCGACCGAGGTCGGTGGGTCCGCCGGGCAGCGGCTGCTGCGCCATGACTCACCTCCTTGAGGTCATACCTCGGGAACGAGATGAGCGTATCAGGAAATACGGGCGCGCTGCGGGTCGACCTACGCCCCCTCCCCACAGCGCCGCGGCCCGTTCCAGCGACCGCCCCCCCTTACTCGAGCAGCGGGTAGAAGCTCTCCTGCGGCTGCGGTTGGACGCTCGCTTCGCTCATGATGATGCGGGCGCAGGTGTTCCAGCGCAGGATCGCCTCGTCGTTGCCGGCCGGGCGGAGCTTCTCGGCCGCCTCGTAGTGGTCCATCGCCTGGCGCAGCAACTCGTAGGCGGCGTAGCCGGTGCCGGGGCCGCCGCGACGCAGCCGCGCCACCCCCTGCCGCTCGCAGATGACGCCGGCGTAGTAGGTCTTGCGGTAGTCGTCCGGCAACCGGTCGAGCAGCTCCTTGGCGCGGCGGCCGCTGTCGCCGTGGAAACGCTCGATCTGGTCGGTGAGCGCCAGCAGCAGGGTGACGACGGCGTCGAGGTTGCCCGGCTCGAGCTCCAGCACGTCGAGGCAGATGCTCTCGGCCTGCCGCGGCTCGTTGAGCAGGCGGTAGCGCAAGGCTCGTTCGAGGGCGGTCGGGATCGACTCCCGGGAGAGGGGCTTGAGCTTGAACGCCATGGCCGGCCTCCTGAGCGTGCTGGTGCCTTCGCTGGCGCACCGGCCGGCTTCGGGGCCGGCGCCCCGTGCAGCGGAATCTCGCACTATTGAACCGCAGTCGACGGCGTCGTGTCAAAAGCGAGTCGCGCCCAACTTGATCTCTCCCCGGCCGGCGGCTACCATTCTGCGAGCGGTAACTCTTCTCGCCCGGGTTTCTCACCGTTCGCCGCCGCCCGGCGGCGTAAGGGGAACATGGAGACCAGGACCCACGACGTGCTGATCGTCGGCGGCGGCGGCGCCGGTCTGCGGGCCGCCATCGCGGTCGCCGAGGAGACGCCGCAGCTCGACGTCGCGGTGGTCTCCAAGGTCTTCCCGATGCGCAGCCACACCGTCGCCGCCGAAGGCGGCGCCGCGGCGGTCGTCGGCGACGACGACAGCCTCGACGACCACGCGTACGACACGATCAGCGGCGGCGACTGGATGAGCGACCAGGACGCCGTCGAACGCTTCGTCGAGGAGGCGCCGCAGGAGCTGCTGCGACTCGAGCACTGGGGCTGCCCGTGGAGCCGGCGAGCCGACGGACGCATCGCGGTGCGGCCTTTCGGCGGCATGAAGCGCGAACGCACCTGGTTCGCCGCCGACAAGACCGGCTTCCACATGCTCCACACCCTGTTCCAGACGTCGCTGCGTCACTCGGCGTTGCGGCGTTACGACGAGTTCTTCGTCACCCGCCTGCTGGTCGACGACGGCCGCTGCCAGGGCGTCGTCGCCCTCGAGATGGCGAGCGGCAAGATGTGGGCGATCCTCGCCAAGTCGGTCGTCCTGTGCACCGGCGGTTGCGGCAAGGTGTTCGCCTTCACCACCAATGCCAACATCAAGACCGGCGACGGCATGGCGCTGGCCTACGCCGCCGGCGTGCCGCTCAAGGACATGGAGTTCGTCCAGTACCACCCGACCGGGCTTCCCTTCACCGGCATCCTGATCACCGAGGCGGCGCGCTCCGAGGGCGGCTGGTTGCTCAACAAGGACGGCTACCGCTACCTGCAGGACTACGACCTCGGCACGCCGGAGCCGAAGCCGGTCAAGCGCTCGATGGAGCTCGGCCCCCGCGACCGGCTGTCGCAGGCCTTCGTGCAGGAGTCGCGGCTGGGCCGCACGGTCGACACCCCGCACGGCGACGTCGTCCACCTCGACATCCGCCACCTCGGCGCCGCGGTCGTCGACTCGAAGCTCCCCTTCGTTCGCGAGCTGTGCCGCAAGTACGAGAACCTCGACCCGGTCGAACAGCTGATCCCGGTGCGGCCGGTGGTCCACTACATGATGGGCGGGGTGCACACCGACAACGACGGCTGGACCGGTCTGCCCGGTCTCTTCGCCGCCGGCGAGGTGGCGTGCGTCAGCATCAACGGCGCCAACCGGCTGGGGTCGAACTCGCTCACCGAGCTGCTGGTCTTCGGCGCCCGCGCCGGTCTCGCCGCCGCCCGTCACGCCGCCGCCGCCGCGCCGCCGTCGCGCTTTCTGCTGGCCCAGGCGCAGGACGAGGAGGAGCGCATCCGGCGCGACCTGCTGGCCGGCGACGGCGGCGGCGAGCGCCTGGCGCCGTTGCGCCGCGAGCTGCAGCAGACGATGGACGGCTCGGTCGGCATCTACCGCGACGAGGCGGGGCTGCGGCACGCCGCCGAACGCCTCGCCGAGCTGCGGCAACGCATCCGCCACCTCGCGCTCGACGACCACAGCCACACCTTCAACACCGAGCTCGTCGCCGCCCTCGAGCTCGCCAACATGCTCGAGGTAGCCGACGCGATCGTCCACTCCGCCCGCCAACGGCGGGAGTCGCGCGGCGCCCACCAGCGCAGCGACCACCCGCAACGCGAAGACGACGAGTTCCTCGCCCACTCGATGGCCTACCGCGTCGCCGGCGCAGCGCCGCGCGTCGAGTACCTGCCGGTGACCATCACCCGTTGGCCGCCGGGCGAGCGGGTCTATGGAAGGTGAGCGCCGCGATGGAACCTGAGCACCAGAGCCGTACGAGGGCGACGGAGCGCCGCTCGATCGAGATCCAGATCCGCCGCTATCTCCCCGAGGAGGCGGCCGAGCCGTCGTGGGAGAGCTTCCGGGTGCCGGTCCACGACGAATGGATGGTGCTCGACGCCCTCAACCACGTCAAGGACGAGCTCGACGGCTCGCTCGCCTACCGTTGGGCCTGCCGCATGGGGGTCTGCGGCAGCTGCGGCATGATGGTCGACGGCGAGCCGGTGCTGACCTGCGCCACCTACCTCGCCGACCTGCTTCCCGGGCCGGTGCGCATCGAGCCGCTCGCCTCGTTCCCGGTGATCCGCGACCTGGTGGTCGACACCGGCAGTTTCGTCGACAAGCTCGCCTCCGCCAAGCCGTGGCTGATACGCGACGAGGAGAAGCCGCTCGACGAGGGCGAGTACCTGCAGACGCCGGAGGAGCTGGCGCGCTACAAGCCGTACTCCATGTGCATCAACTGCATGCTGTGCTACGCCGCCTGCCCGATCAGCGAGCTGGAGCCGGACTTCACCGGCCCGGCGGCGCTGGCGTTGGCGCAGCGCTACAACCTCGACTCGCGCGACCAGGGCGCCGAGCAACGGCTCGACGCGTTGTCGCAGGACCATGGGATCTGGAGCTGCACCTTCGTCGGCGAGTGCTCGGCGGTGTGCCCGAAGGGGGTCGACCCGGCGGGCGCCATCCAGCGCTACAAGCTGCAGGCGGCGACCGCCTGGGTGCGTACGAAGGCGAAGGCGCTGCTGATGCCGTGGGGGGAGCGATGAGACCGGCCTACGAGCTCTACCGCCCGCGCTGGTATCGCCGCCGGATGCCGATCTTCTGGTGGCTGCGCAAACCCGCCTACGTCTGGTTCATCTGCCGCGAGCTGACCAGCCTGGCGGTCGCCTACGCGGCGCTGCTGCTGCTCGTCGCCGTCGCCGCCCTCGGCCGCGGCGAGGCGGCCTGGGAGGGCTTCCTCGCACGGCTCGCTTCGCCGTTCGCCATCGCCGTTCACGGCGCGCTCCTCGCCGCCGTCCTCTTTCACACCCTGACCTGGCTCCACCTGGCGCCGAAGGCGATGGTCGTGCGCCTCGGCCGGCGCCGGCTGCCCGACGGCGCGGTCCTCGTCGGCCACTACCTGGGTTGGGCCGCCGCCAGCGCGCTGGTCGCCTGGTCGCTGCTCGCCGGTTGACGCGGGGAGAGACGGATGGCGCGTTCGAACGAACCCTTCTTCTGGCTCCTCTTCTCCAGCGGCGGCACGCTGGCGGCGCTCCTCTTCCCGGCTCTCGTCGCCGTCCTCTTCGTCGCCGCGCCGCTCGGTTGGGTGGCGCTGCCGGCGCACGGCGAGCTGCTCGGCCGGCTGGCTCACCCGCTGGTGCGGCTCGCCCTCTGGGGGGTGGTCACGCTGGCGCTCTTCCACTGGGCCCATCGCTTCCGCTTCACCCTCTACGACGGCCTGCAGCTGCAGCATCTCTGGGGTTTGATCGCCACCCTCTGCTACGGCGGCGCCGCCGCCCTGTCGCTCGCCGCCGCCTGGCTGTTGTGGACGCTGCGCTAGGCGCGCCGGCATGAGTCGCTACGCGGCCCGCCATCCTCCGGTTCGACCTCTCGAACCGGTTCGCCGCGGGTAACGGATCGCGACCTCGCGCGCCGGTTTCGTCATAGCTCAGGTACGCGACGACCGAAGGAGCGCATCGAGGCCGTCGGCCGGCGTACCTCTCTGAGAAGGAGAGGATCGATGCGTTACGAGATCAAGGGGCGGGTGGTCGATTCGTTCAGCGGCGACGGCATCGGTGGTGTGCGTGTCGAAGCCTGGGACATGGACCCCGGTCTGGACGACTTCCTCGGCTCGACCAGCACGCGCAGCGACGGGTCGTTCTCGATCGCCTTCGACGACAGCGCCTTCCGCGATTTCTTCCTGGACCGCCGGCCGGATCTGTACTTCAAGGTCTATTGCTACCAGGAGCTGCTCGCCTCGACCGAGGACACGGTGCGGTGGAACGTCCGGGAACCGCACGTCGGCGTGACGATCGAGGCGCGGCGGCCCAAGGCGCCGTCGTGCGGCGAGCGGCACGTGTATCTGAAGATCGAGCGGATCGAGGGCTACAGCCCGGTGCGGCCGCAGGAGAAGGTCGTGCCGCCGGTGCAGTACGGCCGCGACTGCATGCGCGGTCACGGCCACGAGAACGGGCTGATCCCGCAGGCGGAGATCGAGGCGCGCTCGTTGACCGCGGTCGTCTACCGCGAGTACCTCGACTCCGGCTACCTCGTCCCCAAGCCCGACAAGCTGATCGCGGCCGACGTCAACGAACCGCACGTGATGCACCGGGTTCCCGGCACCGTCATCTACACGCGCCCTTGCCAGC
>CAZLBJ010000335.1:0-2796 GCA_964557755.1 uncultured Thermoanaerobaculia bacterium | reverse complement strand
CTTCCCCGACCGCACCGTGCCGCTCGAGCGCTTCGCCGGGTAGGATAGCTCCCACACCCATTCGAAGGAGGAGCCCATGGACGAGCTGATCTTCATCGTCGAGGAAGCCCCCGAGGGGGGATACACGGCTCATGCCCTCGGCCACTCCATCTTCACCGAGGCGGACGACCTGGAAGCCCTCCAGGACCAGATCCGCGACGCCGTCCACTGCCACTTCGACGAGGGGACGGCGCCGCGCATCGTGCGGCTCCACCACGTGCGGGACGACGTCATCGCGGTATGAGGCTGCCGCGCGACCTGTCGGGCGACGAGCTGGCGGCGCGGCTCGGGCGGCTCGGCTATCGCCCGAGCCGGCAGACGGGCAGCCACCTGCGCCTCTCCACCGAGCGTGGCGGCGAGCACCACGTCACCATTCCCCGCCACGCCGCCCTGCGCGTCGGCACGCTGGCCGGCATCCTGCGGGACGTGGCCGAGCATCACGGCCTGAGCCGGGAGCAGCTCCTCGACGAGCTGTTCGGCCTTAGCGGTTGAGCGCGCTACAGCGCCCGCACGTCGGCGAGGACGCGCTCGGCGTGGCCCTTGGCGCGGACGTTGGGGTAGTGTTTGACGAGCGTGCCGTCCTTGCCGATGACGAAGGTCGAGCGCTTGATGCCCTCGCTGGTGCGGCCGTACATCGTCTTCTCGCCCCAGGCGCCGACCTCCTCGAGGAAGCCGCCGTCGGCGTCGGTGAGCAGGGTGAAGGTGAGGTCGTACTTCTTGCAGAAGGCCTGGTGCGACTCGGCGGGGTCCTTGGAGACGCCGGCGATGCGGAAACCCTCGTCCTCGAGCTCCGCCGCCAGGTCGCGGAAGTCGGTGGCCTCGATGGTGCAGCCGGGGGTGTCGTCCTTCGGGTAGGCGTAGAGGACCAGCCCGCGGTCCCCGGTGAGGTCCTTGAGCGTGCGCGGCTTGCCGTCCTGGTCGGGCAGCGAGAAGGACGGGAACTTGGATCCCTCTTCCATGGTGGCGTCTCCTCGTCGGCGGATAGGTGGATTTCGCTGCCGGGCGTCGATCCGGCGCGGCCTATTATGCACCGCCCCGCGGGCGGTAGACTGGCCTCGCCATGCTCTTCCCCTGGCTGCTGAGGACCGCCCGCCGGCGCGGGCTGCTGCCGCGCATCTCGGACACCGAGCGGCAGGCGCTGGAGGCCGGGACGGTGTGGATCGACGGCGAGCTGTTCTCCGGCCGCCCGGACCTCGCGCGCTTGGCGACGATCCCCTACCCGGACCTCACCGCTGCCGAGCGCGCCTTCCTCGACGGGCCAGTCGAGGCGCTGTGCGAGAAGGTCGACCCGTGGCGGCTGTCGCAGGCGCGCGAGCTGCCGCCGGAGGTCTGGGACGACCTGCGGCGGCACCGCTTCTTCGGCCTCGCCATCCCGCCGGAGTACGGCGGCCACGGCTTCTCCGCCCTCGCCCAGTCGGCGGTCTACGCCAAGTTGGCGTCGCGCTCGCTGGCGCTGTCGGCGGTGGTGCTGATCCCCAACTCGGTCGGCCCCGGCGAGCTGCTGCTCGACTACGGCACGCCGGCGCAGCGCGACCGCTGGCTGCCGCGCCTCGCCGCCGGCGCCGAGATCCCCTGCTTCGCCCTCCCCGCGCCGGAGGCCGGCTCCGACGCCGCGGCGCTGACCTCGCGCGGCGTCGTGGTGCGCGGCGCCGGCGGCACGCCGGTCGTCCGCCTCGACTGGGAGAAGCGCTACATCACCCTGGCGCCGGTCGCCACGCTGCTCGGCCTCGCCTTCCGCCTCTACGACCCGGACGGGCTGCTGGCCGCCGCGGGCGGGCCGCGGGCGACCGCCGCCGGCGGCGACCTCGGCATCACCGTCGCCCTGGTGCCGGCGTCGCTGCCCGGCGTCGAGACCGGCCGCCACCACGACCCGATGGGCGTGCCGCTGCCCAACGGGCCGACCACCGGCCGCGGCGTGGAGGTGCCGCTCGACGCCATCATCGGCGGCCCGGCGCAGGCGGGGCGCGGCTGGCGCATGCTGATGGAGGCGCTGTCCGGCGGCCGCGCCCTGTCGCTGCCGGCGCAGTCGGTGGGCGGCGCCAAGGCGGTGGCGCGCTTGGCCGGCGCCTACGCCGCGGTGCGCGAGCAGTTCGGGCAGCCGCTGGCCCGCTTCGAGGGCGTCGGCGAGCCGCTGGCGCGCCTCGCCGGCCTCACCTACCTGATGGAGGCGGCGCGCGTCGCCACCTGCGGCGCGGTCGACGCCGGCGAGCGACCGGCGGTGGTCTCCGCCGCCATGAAGTACCAGCAGACCGAGCTCGCCCGCACCCTGGTCGCCGACGCCATGGACGTCCTCGGCGGCGCCGCCCTGATGCGCGGCCCGTCCAATCCGCTGGCCGACGGCTGGTCCGGCGCCCCCATCGGCATCACCGTCGAGGGCGCCAACATCCTCACCCGCGGCCTGATCGTCTTCGGCCAGGGAGCGCTGCGCTGCCACCGCCACCTCGGCGCCGCCATGCGGGCGGTCGAGGACGGCGATCCGCGGGCGCTGCGCCGCGCCGTCCTCGGCGGCGCCCTCGCCTTCCTGCGCAACCTCGGCCGCGCCACCCTGCTGCACGCCACCCGCGGCCGCCTCGCCCGCGCGCCGGTGGCCGGCCCCCCCGCCCGCTTCTGGCGGCGCCTCGCCTGGGCGTCGGCGCTCTTCGCGCTGCTCGCCGACGCCGCGCTGCTCGTCCACGGGCCGCGGCTGAAGCTCCGCGAGGCGCTCTCCGGCCGCTTCGCGGACGCCCTCTCCTGGATGCTGCTGGTCACCTGCGCCCT
>CAZLBJ010000334.1:0-4417 GCA_964557755.1 uncultured Thermoanaerobaculia bacterium | reverse complement strand
ACCGAGCGCTTCCTGCTCGGCAGCCGCATGGTCTTCGGCGGCGTCGGCAGGGAGCTGGTGGAGCTCGCCGAGAAGCTCCTCTTCCGGCTCAGCTCCGGGTCGCGCAGCGAGCCCACCGAAGGCAGTCTCGACGCCGCCGGCTTCGCCGCCCTCGCCGCCGCCGAGCTCGACCACTATCGCGGCCTCGACGACGGCTTCACCGGCCGCGTCGAGGTGCGCGACGACCTGCTCTGCGGCATGATGGTCAACGGCGACTGCCTGCTGGTGAGCTCGGACCTGCACGTGCCGCGGCGCCGCGCCGAGGCGCTGGTCCAGCACGAGGTGGGCGTCCACCTGGTGACCCGCCACAACGGCCACACGCAGCCGCTCGAGCTGCTGGCCAGCGGCCTCGCCGGCTACGACGCCCTGCAGGAGGGGCTGGCGGTGACCGCCGAGTTCCTGGTCGACGGCCTCAATCCGGGCCGCCTGCGCACCCTCGCCGGGCGCGTCCTGGTGGTCGACTGCCTGCTGGAAGGCGCCGGCTTCGTCGAGGCCTTCGCCGTCCTCCACGACCGCTACGGCTTCGGCCCGGGCGCCGCCTTCACCATCGTCACGCGCGTCTTCCGCGCCGGCGGCTTCACCAAGGACGCGGTCTACCTGCGCGGCCTGGTCGCGCTGCTCGGCCACCTCGCAGCCGGCGGCGCCGTAGAGCCGCTGATGGTGGGCAAGATCGCCCTCGTCCACCTGCCGCTGGTCGAGGACCTGCTGGCGCGCGGCGTGCTCCACCCGCCGGCGCTCGTCCCCCGCTTCCTCGCCGACGAGGCCAACCGGGAGCGCATGGCCGTGCTGCGGCGCGGCCTGAGCCCCCTCGACCTCGTCGCCACCTCCCACGACTGAGGCGGTCCGGAGACCCTCGACCCATGAAGATCGGCATGTTCATCAACGAGGTGGCGACCGAGTACCCCGACTACACCACCACCTGCCTCGCCCGCGAGGCCACCTCCCGCGGCCACGAGGTGTGGTACGTCGAGGTCGAGAACTTCGCCTACGACCCGGACGACATGGTACGCGCCCGCGCCGTGCGGGTGGCCGACGGCGACTACGAGGACGGCGAGTCCTACCTGGCGGCGCTCGCCGCCGACGACACCCTCGAGGAGCGCATCGAGGTCGGCGACCTCGACGTGCTGATGCTGCGCAACGACCCGTCGATCTCCGCCAGCGAGCACCCGTGGACGACCGACGTCGGCATCATCTTCGGGCAGGTGGCGGCGAGCCGCGGCGTGCTGGTGGTCAACGACCCCGCCGGCCTGGCGCGCGCCAAGAACAAGCTCTACTTCCAGTTCTTCCCCAAGGAGGTGCGGCCGCGCACGCTGATCACCCGCGAGGCCGACCGCATCAATGCGTTCGTCGACGAGCTCGACGGCAAGGTGGTGCTCAAGCCGCTGCAGGGCTCCGGCGGCAAGAGCGTGTTCGTGGTCAAGGACTCGGCCGCCAACCTCAACCAGATGATCGAGGCGGTGGCGCGCGACGGCTACGTCATCGCCCAGGAGTACCTGCCGGCGGCGGCGGACGGCGACACGCGGATGTTCCTGATGAACGGCGTGCCGCTGCAGCACGACGGCCGCTACGCCGCCGTGCGCCGCGCCTGCGCGCCCGGCGAGGTGCGCTCGAACATGCACGTCGGCGGCAAGCCGACGAAGGCGAAGATCGGCGAGGTCGAGCTGCGGCTCGCCGAGCTGGTGCGCCCGAAGCTCCTGCAGGACGGCATGTTCCTGGTCGGCCTCGACATCGCCGGCGACAAGCTGATGGAGATCAACGTCTTCAGCCCCGGCGGCATCTACAGCATCGAGCGGTTGGAGAAAGTGCCGTTCTCGGCGCTCATCATCGACAGCCTCGAGCGCAAGGTCGAGCACGCCCGGCACCACCTGCCGCGGCTCGGCAACCGGGCGCTGGCGGTGCTCTAGCCCGGGCTAGCGGCGCGGCCGCCGGGTCAGCCGCCCGGCGGCACGAAGGTGCCGAGGCCGGCGGCGGCGACGGGGCGGCCGTCCGCGTCCTCGACGGTGGCCTGCCACTGGGTGAGCGGGCCGCCGCGGCCCTCCTGGCGCACGCGGGCGACGAGCGGCGCCTCCGCGGCGACGCGCGGCACCGCGAAGCGGGCGTTGCGCACGCGTACCAGGTAGCCGGTGCGCGGCGCCGGCGGGGCGGCGCCGGCCTCGTCCGCGTCGCGCTGGCGCTTCGCCGCCTCCAGCAACCCGGCGGCTTGCGCCGCCAGCTCCAGCGCCATCCACGGGCCGGCGTGACCGTCGCGGACGGACGCATTGCCGGCCGGCACCCGGCCGCGGCAGAGGATCTCGTCGCCCTCGACGGCGAGGACCGCTTCGGCGAGCAGGGCGGGCGGCTGGTGGAGGAGGACGGCGGCGGGGTCGGGGACGAACGTCGACGGATCGGCGAGGGGGGATGTCTCGGAGGGGGAGGGCGTCGCGGGGGCCGTTCCGGCATCCGCGGACGAGGCGGCGGACGGCGGGGCCGGCTGCGCCGGGTGCGCCGGCGGCACGGCGGCGGCCTCGGGAGGCGGGTCGTTCGGCATCCAGGCGACGGCGCCGTCGCTGACGCGCTCGCCGCCGGCGCGGCGCAGGTGGAAGCGGGCGCCGCCCTGGGCGTCGGGGCGTACCAGGTGGAGCTCCAGGCGGTCCCCGGGGCGCACCGGGGCGCTCAGCCGCAGGTTGTCGAGGACGGCGAGGAAGCCGTCCGCGGCGCCGGACTCGGCAGCCACCCGCGCCACCAGGTCGACCTGCGCGACCGCCGGCAGGATCGGTGCGCCGGGGAAGTGGCCCGCGAACCACGCCGCGTCCCCGGCCACCTCGATCTCCGCCCACCAGCCGTCGTCGGAGGGCTGGAGCTTCAGCAGCGACAGGCCGGCGCCGGAGCCGCCGTCCCTCCACCCTCCCTTCGCGGATCTGTTCGTCGTGCTCACGCCGGGGCCTCGACCACCTCGACTACCGGCGCTTGCGCCGCGCGGACCGCCACCGGCTCCGCGTCGACCAGCCGCCGCCGCTCGACGCGCGGCGCCACGGGGTACAGCGCCTGCGCCTCGATGAGCAGCTCCATCAGCCACAGCCGCCAGCGCAAGGACCACCTCGGCCGCGGGAAGACGTGGCCGGCGAGCAGGGAGAACAGCGCCCGGTGCACCTGGAGCGGTCCCTGGCCCTGGATCATCAGCTCGCGGAACGGGTGCTGGTAGTAGCGGTGGACGAGGCGGAAGAGCGGCGCCGAGCTGGCGTCGACGAAGCGCCGGTATTGCCGGCGCCGGCGCTCCGGCGCGGCGCCGCCGAGAATGGCCACCAGGTGCCGCGCCGCCTCCTGGCCGCCCACCATGCCGAGGCAGATGCCGGTCGAGAAGATCGGGTCGAGGAAGGCGGCGGCGTCGCCGACCAGGAAACACCCCGGGGCGGCGTAGGGCGGGCAGCGGTAGCTGAAGTCGGCGGCGACGTGGGTGCGCTCGGGGAAGGTGGCGCGCGCCGTGCGGCGGGCGACGAACGGGGCGCGCGGGATGGCCCATGCCAGCAGGCCGGCGGCGCCGAAGCCGTGCTCGCGCTGCACCTGCTGGGCGGCGTCGCGGTCCATCACCACGCCGAGCGAGGTGCGCTCGGAGTCGAGGGCGATGATCCAGAACCAGCCGTCGTCCATCATCGCGATGCACGGGTGGCCGGCGGCGTCGCCCGGCAGCCGCTCGACGCCGGTGAAGTGGCCGAAGCAGGCGACCTTGCGGTGCTCGGGGTAGCCCTGGCGCAGCCCGAGGTGCTTGCCGGCCAGGGTGGACTGGCCGCTGGCGTCGACCAGGTAGCGGGCGGCGACCTCCTGATCGCCGACCCGCACCGCCACGTCGCCGTCGGCGAGGCGCAGCAGCTCGCCGACGGCGGCGCCCTGCACCACCTCGGCGCCGGCCTCGGCGGCGGCGTCGAGCAGCATGGCGTCGAAGCCGGCGCGCTCGACGTTGACGGTCTCCGTCTCGAGTCCGCCCAGCAGGCCGTCGGTGAACTCGATGCACGTCGAGCGCTCCTCGTGCCCGAACGCGAACTCGGCCCCCAGCTTGCGGTAGTGGGGCACCGCGGCCAAGCGCTCGGCGAGCCCCAACTCGCGCAGCACCCGCAGGTTGCGCGGCAGCATCGACTCGCCGACGTGGAAGCGAGGGAACGGTGTCCGCTCCACCACCAGCACGTCCACCCCGGCCCGCGCCAGCACGATCGCCGTCGTAGCCCCCGCCGGCCCACCCCCGGCCACCACCACGTCGTAGCGGTGGCGGGAAGGGAGGGTGCGGGACATTCCGGCAGTCTAGCGGAGGGCGGGGGTGCTGGTGACGGCGGCGGGTGGGAGGGGCGCCGGGCGGGGGACGCTCCGCTTCAGTCGGACTATGGCGGTCAGCGCTCCGCTCTTCATG
>CAZLBJ010000333.1:0-4732 GCA_964557755.1 uncultured Thermoanaerobaculia bacterium | reverse complement strand
CCCCCACGACTTCACACCATCCCGTCCCCCAGACACCCCACAACGGCACACTCCAAGCAAGACTCACCCGCCCACCTCCCTACCTCCCTCCCCCCAACCGAACCGAGAGGCCCCGATGCGACTCCGAACCCTCGTCGTGCTCGCCACCACCCTCCTCCTCACCGGCCCCGCCGGCGCCGACCTGCTGCGCGTCTACTACCCCGACATCGAGCAGGGCAGCTCCACCCTGCTGGTCTCCCCCACCGGCAGCGCCATGCTGATCGACGCCGGCAGCGAGATCCGCTACGCCGACGACGACGTGGTGACCTTCATCCGCGACCTGATGGCCGCCGGCGTCGTCAGCAGCCTCGACTACGTCGTCGCCACCCACTACGACGAGGACCACATCGGCCACCTCGAGGACGTCATGTCCTACGACCTGCTGGCCGCGACCGGCGTCGTCTACGACCGCGGCACCTACCACTCCACGCCGTCGAGCTTCGCCTACTCCGATTACGCCTACGCGGCGACCTTCTACACGCGCAGCACCATCACCGCCGGCCAGACCATCAGCCTCGGCGGCGGCGTCACGGTCACTTGCAAAGTCGTCAACGGCCAGCTCGCCGGCGGCGGCTCGGTGGACGTCACCGGCTCGGCGCAGTTCGAGAACTCCGCCTCCGTCGGCCTGCTCGTCGAGTACGGCGACTTCGACCTGTGGATCGCCGGCGACCTCACCGGCAATCTCGCCGAGTACGGGGTCACCGACGTCGAGTCCTCGGTCGGCCCGCTGGCCGGCGACGTCGACGTCTACACCGTGCACCACCACGGCAGCCGCACCAGCTCAATCCCCGACTTCCTGGCCGATATCCAGGCCGAGGTGGCGATCAACCAGAACTCCGTCGACAACGGCTTCGGCCACCCGAACACGGTGACCGTCGAGAACTTCCTCGACACCCTCGACAGCTGCGGCGAGACGCCGCTCTTCGTGCAGCAGAACCGCGGCAACCCGACCGACTCGCGCTCCGACGACGGCCTCGCCGACGGCATCGCCGACCCCGACGACACCAGCGAGGTGGTCGGCCTCTCCGGCACCCTGCTGCTGGTCACCGACGGCACCGACTACCAGATCTCCGGCGGCGACGTGGCGCCCTTCACCCTGCCCGCCGACTGCTCGGGCACCGCCAGCGCGGACTTCCCGCCGGCGGTGATCGAGGTCTCCCGCTCGCCGTGGGTGCCGCTCGACACCGAGTCGGTCACCGTCTCCGCCGACGTGCGCGACGAGGGCGGCGTCACCGTCACCCTCGAGTGGACCCTCGACGGCGTCGCCCAGACGCCGATCAGCATGAGCCAGGTGGGCAGCACCAACGTCTACCAGGGCACGGTCTCGGCGCAGACGGACGGCAGCCGCGTCGCCTACGTCGTCGAGGCGGTGGACTCCGCCAGCGCCGCCGCGGCCTCGCGGCCGCAGGGCTACTTCTCCGGCACCAGCGCGATCGCCGACCTGCGCCTCGACGACGCCGACGGCGTGCTGCTGGTCTCCGAGTACGCCGCCCGCGTCGAGGGCAACGTCACCGTCGAGCCGGGGATCTTCCACCCCTTCGTGTCGCAGATCTACGTCCAGGACGACGCCGGCGACGGCCTGCAGGTGTTCGTGCCGTCGCTCTTGGCCCTCGACCGCGGCGACCGCGTCGAATTCACCGGCGAGCTCGAGCAGTTCAGCGGCCAGACCGAGCTCAGCCTGGCGCAGGCGCCGTTCGGCGGCTACGGCCACTCCGACCTCGGGTCCGGCACCACGCCGTCGCCGGTGACCATCACCGTCGCCGACGTCGGCGAGGCGTACGAGGGCGTGCTGGTGCGCATCGACGACGTGACGGTGACCTCGGGCACCATCCCCGGCCCCGGCGCCGGCAACGGGTATCTCACCATCACCGACGACGGCGGCACCTCGACGATCAGCCTCAAGGTCGACGGCGACACCGACATCCCGGGCGCCGGCACGCCGACGCAGCCGTTCGACGTCGTCGGCGTGATCTCGCAGTTCGACGCCTGGCCGGCGCTCGACTCCGGCTACGACCTGGTGCCGCGCGAGCGCGCCGACGTGATGAGCGACGAGGTCAACCTGCCGGTGGTGCTGATCCACGAGATCCACGCCGACCCGCACCCCTCGGCCGGCGACGCCAACGGCGACGGCACGGTGTCGAGCACGCAGGACGAGTTCGTGGAGCTGGTCAACAGCACCTGGGACCCGGTCGACGTCTCCGGCTGGACGCTGTCGGACGGCGTCGGCGTGCGCCACAAGTTCGCCAACGGCTCGGTGATCCCGGGGCGCGAGGCGGCGGTCGTCTTCGGCGGCGGCTCGCCCACCGGCGCCTTCGGCCACGCGGCGGCGAACGGCCTGGTGTTCACCGCCTCGGCCGGCACCCTCGGCCTCAACAACACCGGCGACACGCTGACCTTGAAGGACGACCTCGGGACCACCGTCCAGGTGGCGAGCTACGGCTCGGAGGGCGGCGACGACGAGGCGCTGACGCGCGACCCCGACCTCTCCAACTCGCCGCTCGCCGACCACACGGCGGCGAGCTCCACCGGCGCCCGCTTCTCCCCCGGCACCTGGGCCGACGACGGCCTGCCGTTCACCGTCGCGGCCGGCGAGGTGGTGATCTCGGAGGTGCTCTACGACGCCGGCAGCGCCGACGACGGCTTCGAGTGGATCGAGTTGGTCAACTTGACCGGCCACGCCATCGACCTCGCCAAGCGGCCGCTGTCGCTCGGCTGGGGCGGCTCCGACTACACCACCGGTGGGCTGACGCTCGACGAAGGGGTGCTGAGCTCCTGCGCGCCATTCGTCCTCGGCGGCCCGAGCGCCGACTCGACCAACGCCAATCCGACCTACGACCTCGAAGAGAACCTGACGCCCGACCTCCAGAACTCCGGCACGACGGCCGACGGCGTGGCGCTGTTCAACCGTCCGTACGCCTACGTGACGGCGGCGACGGCGCCGTCCGACGCGGTGATCTACGGCGTCACCAACAGCAACTGCCTGCTCGACGAGACGGGCTCGTGCGGCGGCGTCGACGTCGCCGACGTGTCGGCGGGCGGCTCGGTGGAGCGCACCAGCGCCGGCGGCGCCTGGCAGACGCAGTCGACGCCGACGCCGGGGACGAGCGGGCTGACCAGCGGCGGCTGCACGGGCGGCGGCGGCGAGCCGGAGTGTCTCGACGCCGGCACGCTGACGGCCGGCGACCTGGTGCTTTCGGAGGTGCTCTACGACGTCACCGGCGGCGACGACGGCTGGGAGTGGATCGAGCTGTACAACGCCTCGGAGGAGGACGTGTGCCTCGACGGGCTGTCGCTCGGCTGGGGCGGCAGCGACTACACGACCGGCGACCTCGACTTGAGCGGCACGGTGGGGCCGGGCGACACGTGGGTGGTGGGCGGCACGTCGAGCGGCTCGACCAACGCCAACCCGACGTTCGACCAGGCGTCGAACTTCTCGCCCGATCTCCAGAACTCGGGCTCCGACGCCGACGGCGTGGCGCTGTTCCTCGACGTGACGGCGAACGTCGGGTCGTCGACGGTGCCGTACGACGCGGTGATCTACGGCGGTTCGAACACCAACTGCCTGCTCGACGAGTCGGGCTCGTGCGGCTCGGTGGACGTCGGCGACGCGGCGGCGGGCTCGTCGATCGAGCGGACCTCGATCGGCGGCGCGTGGCAGACGCAGTCGTCGCCGTCGCCGGGGTCGACCGGGTTGCCGTAGCGCGGGTTGCGGCAGTGTCGCGGAGGACGGGGGTGGCCGAGGGAACGGTGGGGACTGGATTGGAACTGGGCGTTGGAGGTCCAGCGGTCGGCTGCGATCTTGATGCGGTCCATCTGCGGATCTCCCTCGCGATCCTCGCGCCGGCTGCGCCGTGTGAGACCATGACCGTCAACGACAGTCGGAGGAAGTCATGGCCCAGGTCACCGCCCGCATGCCCGACAGTCTGGTGAAGGAGATCGACGACGCTGCCCGACGCCTCAAGCGGACGCGGGCGGAGCTGCTGCGCCAGGCGGTCGAGTACTACCTCGAAGATCTCGAGGACCTCACCCTGGGCCTCGAGAGGCTCCAGGACCCGGCGGACCCCGTCCTCGAGTGGAACGAGGTGAGGCGTGAGCTACTCGGTCCGGATCAAGGGTAGTGCTGCGAAGGCCTGCGGCTACGGCTCCGTGTCGCCGTCCGGGGATTCCTTCTTGCGTGGCTTGCGGCGGCGCCGCGGGGCGCGGCGCCTAAACGCCAGCACGACGACGAGGCCGACGAGGACGCCGAAACCGATGGTGGTGAGCAGGTAGGTAAGCAGCACCAGGAGCCTGACCGTCTTGAGCTTCGACGAGTCCCAGCAGCTTTCGATGCGGTTGAAGCCGATGCCGAGCACGCAGTCCTCGTCGCTGTCCGTGGGCTCGCAAACGCAGCCCGGTAGCCGCTCCCCGACCAGCACGACGGTCAGGGCCACGTCCCGACCCCGTGCCTTGTAGGTCTCGACGAAAAGGAGGTGGAGGCACAGGAAGAGGACGACGCCGGCGACCAGTACCACGACGCCGACGGTGAAGAGCCGCCGCAGCGTGCGCCGGCGGATCGACTCGCGGGCGTAGAACTGGACGCCGACCGCCACCAGCCCCATCAGCAGGGTGGACGTCGGCAGCGCGATCGACCTGAGATCGTTCGGAATCACCTTGAACAAGCCGCCGGTCAGGAAGACCAGCGTCGCCGCGCCGA
>CAZLBJ010000332.1:0-2646 GCA_964557755.1 uncultured Thermoanaerobaculia bacterium | reverse complement strand
CGCGCCGGAAGTTGCCGCCGAGGGCCAGCGCGGTGGCCTCGGCGCCCCAGCCGCGCTGCAGCATCCCGTCGGCGATCTGGAAGGTGCGCGTCGCCGGGTCGAGGCCGCGGATGGCGTAGAGCGGGCGCACCCGCCCGGTCTTGGCGTCGAGCCCGGTGACGTCGACGTCGCTGCCCAGCCCCACGTGGTCGACGCCGACCAGGCGGGCAACGTGGTCGAAGTGGTCGAGGACGTCGCCGAGGCCCGGTCGCGCGCCGCCGACGAAGGCGCGCACGACGGTGATCCCCATCACCCCGCCCGAGTCCGCCATGCGCCGGATCACCTCGTCCGACTTGCAGCGAGGGTGCCCCGGGTTGAGCGCCCGGCAGTTGGCGTGGGTCACCAGCACGGGGTGCCGCGACGCCTCGATCGCCTCGCGGCTGGTCCGCTCGCCGCAGTGCGAGACGTCGACCGCCATGCCGAGGCGGTTCATCTCGGCGACCACCTCGGCGCCGAACGGCGTCAGGCCGCGGTCGGTCTCCTCGTAGCCGCCGCTGCCGAGGCGGTTGTGGGTGTTGTAGGTGAGCTGGCACACCCGCTGGCCGAGCGCGTAGAAGGTCCCGACGTCGAGCGCGGTGCGCAGGTGGGTGGCGTTCTGGAAGCCGAGGACGACGCCGATCCTGCCCTGCGCCGGAAGCGCCTCGAGGTCGGCCGGCGCCTCGACGCGGCCGAGCCGGCACGGCTGGGCGCGCAGCAGGTGGTTCCAGCCGGCCAGCCAGCGCAGGGCGCCGGCGTAGGGGTCCTTGGCGCGCGTCTCGACCGCCGGGTGGAAGACGCGCACCCCCGACGCCGCGAGCCGCCGGAACTCGGCGTCGCCGAACGTCTGCGGCTGGCGTTGCCAGCGGAACAGCTCCGGCCAGTCGAGGGTGAAGAGGCCGAGCATGTCGATGGCCCGCGCCTCGAGCACCAGGTCGACGGCCCGCGTCGACACCTCGGCCGCCCCCAGCCGCACGCGGCCGAGGTTGAGCATCGGCGCGCCCAGCAACCCGAGGGCGGCGACGGCTCCGGCGTGTAGGAATTGCCTGCGGTCCATGAGGATCGTACGGATGGGAGGCGGCGCCGGCCCTCTCCCGGCGCCGCCGGGCCGGCCCGAACGTCGCCGTGCAGGGCTGCAAGGCACCCGCCATGCAGCTCGCCGGCACCGCTTCCGGAGCGTGGCGCGCGGCTTGCTCTGGAACCCAGGTGACCATGTCCCTGCCGCGCAGCCTCCTCGTCGCGCTGTTCCTCTTCGCCGCCTGCATCGCCGCCTGCACGCGCGCGGTGCGGGAGCCCGTGCCTGCCGAGGCGCCGCCCCCCGAGCCGCCGCCGCCCGCCGCGGCCGCCGCTGCTGCCGAGCCGGAGCCCGAAGCGGAGTCGGAGGTCGAGAAGGCGCGCGAGGCCGAGGAGGCGGTCGAGGTCGTCGACGTGCCGCCGCCGGCCGTGGCGGCGGTCGGCGGCTCGCCGCTCGAGGTCCAGTTCGCTCTCGGAGGCGCGGCGCTGACCACCGCCGCGCGCTCGCTCCTCGACCGCATGGGCGCCGGTCTCGCGGACGGCGAAGCCGGCTACTACCTCGAGATCCAGGGCCACACCGACCCCTCTGGCGGCGACGGCGTCAACCGCCGCCTCGCCGAGCAGCGGGCGGAGGCGGTGCGCCGCTACCTCCACGCGCGGCACGGCGTGCCGCTGGCGGCGATGGGCGTCGTCTCCCTCGGCGCCGCGGCGCCGGCCGCCGACAACGGCACCGCCGAGGGCCGCCAGCGCAACCGCCGCGCGGTGGTCGTCCTCCTGCCGCCGCCGTAGGGCGGCGGCCCCCCTTGCGCCCGGTGCGCGTCCCGGTATAATGCAACCAGGAGGTTGCATATGACGACAGACACCGACCGCATCGAGAAGACGATCGTGCTGCGCGCCCCGCGCTCCCGCGTGTGGCGGGCGCTGACCGACGCCGGCGAGTTCGGCACCTGGTTCCGCGCCGAGATGGAGGGGCCGTTCGAGGAGGGGCGCACCGCCCGCGGCAGGATCACCTACCCCGGCTACGAGCACCTGACCATGGAGGTGATGGTCGAGCGGATGGAGCCCGAGCGGCTGTTCTCCTTCCGCTGGCACCCGGGGGCCGAGGCGCCGGAGGACCCGGCGGCGGCGCCGACGACGCTGGTGGAGCTCCGCCTCGAGGAGGTCGCCGAGGGCACGCGGCTGACGCTGGTCGAGTCGGGCTTCGACCGCCTGCCGCCGGAGCGGCGCGAGACGGCGTGGCGCGAGAACGACCAGGGGTGGACGGAGCAGATGGAGAACGTCCGCCGGCATGTCGGCGGTTGAGGCCGGCGGGCCGCTGCCGGTAGGCGACGCCGCGCCGTTGTTCGCGGCGCTCGGCGACGAGACCCGCCTGCGGCTGCTGGCCCGCCTCGCCGCCGCCGGCCCGGCGTCGATCTCCCGCCTCAGCGCCCGGGCAGCCGTTTCCCGCCAGGCGATCACCAAGCACGTCGAGGTCCTCGAGAGCGCCGGCCTGGTGCGCACCCGTCGCGACGGCCGCGAGCGCCTCTGTGCGCTGGAGCCGGCGCGCCTGGTCGACGCCCACGCCTACCTGGAGACCATCTCCCGCCAGTGGGACGACGCCCTCGGCCGCCTGCAGCG
>CAZLBJ010000331.1:0-7721 GCA_964557755.1 uncultured Thermoanaerobaculia bacterium | reverse complement strand
CTGGGGGCGGTCGCGGGCGTGTGCGGGCGACGGAGGGCGACGGACGGCGACGACGCCGCGGGGGGGGGGGCCTCGCGCCCTCCGCCCGGGGAAGTGCTGCGGGCGCGTGGCCCCCGCCCCGGCTCCGGCGGTGGTGGGCGGCACCGGCGGCTCGGCGGGTTTGGTGAGGGGGCGGGAGGGCTCAGTCGGCGCCGAGCTTGAAGTAGCGGCGGATGCGCTGCAGCAGGGAGGCCTCGTCGTCGGGGGTCGCGGCCTTCATCCGGCCGCGGCGGTCCTCGATGCGGGCGTCGGTGGCGGCGGTGCGCTCGGCGAGGACGCGGGAGAGGGTCTCGGCCACCGAAGGGTCCTGCTCGAGGATCGGCGCCACGTCCTGGCGGCGCAGCACGAAGGCCTCGCACGGCTCCTCGGCGGTCACCGTGGCGCTGCGCGGCTCGCCGGTCAAGAGCGACATCTCGCCGAAGTAGGCGCCCTCGCCGAGGGTGGCGAGCTGGAGACGCTCGGTGCCGACTTCCTGCGCCGCCTTGGCCACCACCACGCTGCCGCGGGCGAGCAGGAACAGCGAGGTGTCGCGGTCGCCCTCGCGCACCAGCGCCTCGCCGGCGTCGTAGTACTGGTGCTGCGCCGCTTGCGCCAGGCGGCCGCGCACCTCCTCGGGCAGCGCGGCGAAGAGGTCGACGCGCCCGAGCAGCGACCCCACCCGCTCCTCCTGCCAGCGCCGGCGGTCGCGGCTCACCGCCCGCGCCGGCTCCATCTGCACGGTGCGGATAGGGAACGGGATCTTCCACCCGTCGCGCTGGAGTTGGTACCAGACGCGGGTGCGCACCGCCTCCTTCACCGCCGCCAGCCGGTGCACCTCGGAGGTCCAGAAGCGCAGCTCGTAGAGCACCGAGGAGTCGGCGAACGCCTTGAGCTGCGCCTGCGGCGGCGGCAGCGCGGCGACGCCGGCGGTCTGCCGTGCGGCGCGCTCGAGCGACGCCTTGACCAGCGCCGGCGGCGAGCCGTAGGCCACCCCCACCTCGATGAAGAAGCCCACCGCGCGGGCCCCCGAGCCGATGTTGAAGATGCGCGAGCCGACCACCGTCGAGTTGGGCTCGCGCACCACCACGCCGAGGCTCGAGCGCAGCCGCGTCGAGTGCAGGGTGACCTCCAGCACCTGCATCGGCTCGCCGTCGAGCAGGATCCAGTCGCCGGCCGCGAACGGCACCTCGGTCTGCAGCAGGAGTCCGGCGAAGACGTTCTTCAGCACGTCCTGCAGAGCGAACCCCAGCACCGCCGAGACCACCGCCGACGGCAGCAGGAAGCGGGCGTAGGGGATGTCGAGGAACGCGTGGGCGGCGAGGACGGCGGCGGCGAAGACGCTGAGCAGGATGCCGAGGTCACGCACCAGGCTCGACACCGCCGGCCGTCCCTGCGGGTCGCGGCGCTGGCCGAGCCACAGGCGATCGGCGGCGCGCAGGGCGCCCTCCACCGCCAGGACGACCGCCAGGAAGGCGGCGACGCGGAAGGCCGAGCTGTCGGCGGCGGCGGCGAAGACGCACCAGCAGAGGACGGCCAGCGCCGCCACCAGGAGCTGCCAGCGGGCGCGCAGGCCGTGCCGGCGCAGCGGCTCGCGCAGCAGCAGGTAGGCGAGCTCGAGCGCCAGCACGACGCCTACGGTCCAGGCGGTGGCGGACAGCAGCACGGGCCAGGTCATGGGATCGCGGCGTAGTGTACGCCGAATCGCGTGGAAGCCGCCCGGGCGGGGGCCACGCGCCCGCCGCGCGGGGGAGTGCTACGGGAGCGAGGCCCCCGCCCGGGCTCCGGGAGTGCTGGCCCGTGCTGCTCTTGGGTTACCCCTGGGCCTGGACCTCTTCCTTCTGGCGGTCGAGCTCGAAGTTGAGTTCGATGGTGACCTCGTCGCCGAGGACGGCGCCGCCCTGGTCGAGGACGTTGTTCCAGGAGACGCCGTAGTCGAGGCGGTCGACGACGAAGCGGGTCGAGAAGCCGGCCTTGTCGCCCATCACGCCGAGCACCTCGACCGGCACCGTCACCTCTTTGGTGACGCCGCGGATGGTGAGGTCGCCGGTCACCGCCAGGCCATCGGCGCCCTGCTCCACCTTCTTGCTCTTGAAGGTCAGCGTCGGGTGGGTTTCGGCGGCGAAGAAGTCGTCGGAGCGCAGGTGGCCGTCGCGGCGCTCGTTGTCGGTGTCGATCGACGCCGCCTGGACGGTGACCTCGACGCGCGAGGCGGCCGGGTTCTCGGGGTCGTAGACGACGACGCCGTCGAAGTCGTTGAACTCGCCGCGCACCGGCGTCAGGAAGTGGCGCACCTGGAAGGCGACGTCGCTGTGCGTGCGGTCGACGGTCCAGGTGGACGCCTCCGCCGCCGCCACCACGGGCAGCGCCAGCAGGACGAGGACGAGGGCGAGGAAACGGCGGGTGGTGCTCTTCATGGTTCGGGTTCCTCCGGCAGGTTCGGTTCGAGCGCTCGTCAGAGCGTGTTTATCTGTGATCACAACTATTTGGACGATAGGGATCTTCCCGGCGGATGTCAACCCGCGGAGCTTGCTAGCTGGTCACCGGGTTCGGCTTCGACGGGTCGATGCCGAGCTCGTCGAGGGCGCGGGCGGGGACGGCGGGGTCGATCTTTCCCGCCTCCGCCAGGCGCACCAGGGTGGCGAGGACGATCAGCTCCGCGTCGACCTCGAAGAAGCGGCGCAACGACTCGCGGGTCTCGGAACGGCCGAAGCCGTCGGTGCCGAGCGGCGTGAGGCCGTTCGGCACCCAGCGCGCCACCTGGTCGGGCACCATCTTCATGAAGTCGGTGACCGCCACCACCGGGCCGTCGTGCCCCTCGAGGACGCGGGTGACGTAAGGCACGCGCCGCTCCTCGCCCGGGTGCAGGCGGTTCCAGCGCTCGCACTCCAGGGCGTCGCGGCGCAGCTCCTTGTAGCTGGTGGCGCTCCACACCTGCGCCGCCACGCCGTAGTGCTCGGCGAGCAGGCCCTGGGCGCGGATCGCTTCGCGCAGCAGCGTACCGCTGCCGAAGAGCTGGGCGCGCGGCGCCTCGCCGCCCTCCCCCGCCACCACCTCCGGCGCCGGGCGCAGCGGGTAGAGGCCCTTCAGGATGCCCTCGTCGGCGCCCTCGGGGCGCGGCGGCATCTCGTAGTTCTCGTTGTAGAGGGTGAGGTAGTAGAAGACGTCCTCGCGCTCGACGTACATGCGGCGCAGGCCGTCGCGCACGATCACCGCGATCTCGTAGGCGTACGCCGGGTCGTAGGTGACGCAGTTCGGCACCACGCCGGCGAGCACGTGGGAGTGGCCGTCCTCGTGCTGCAGGCCCTCGCCGTTGAGCGTCGTGCGGCCGGCGGTGGCGCCGCACAGGAAGCCGCGGCCACGCTGGTCGGCGAAGGCCCAGATCAGGTCGCCGATCCGCTGGAAGCCGAACATCGAGTAGAAGATGAAGAAGGGCACCATGTCGACGCCGTGGGTGGCGTAGGAGGTGCCGGCGGCGTTGAACGAGGCGAAGGAGCCGGCTTCGGTGATCCCCTCCTCGAGGATCTGGCCGTCCTTGGCCTCCTTGTAGTAGAGCAGCATGCCGGCGTCCACCGGCTCGTAGGTCTGGCCGACGTGCGAGTAGATGCCGAACTGGCGGAACATCGACTCCATGCCGAAGGTGCGCGCCTCGTCGGGGACGATCGGCACCACGCGCTGGCCCATCGTCTTGTTCTTCATGAGCTGGGTGAGCATGCGCACGAAGGCCATGGTGGTCGACACCTCGCGGTCGACGCCGGCGTAGAACTCCTCGAAGGTGTCGCCGTGCGCCACCTCGCCGGGGCCGGTGTAGACCCGCCGCGCGGGGATGAAGCCGCCCAACTCGCGGCGCCGCTCGAGCAGGTACTGCACCTCGTGGCTGTCGTCCGGCGGCCGGTAGAACGGCGCGTCGGGAAGCTGGTCGTCCGGGATCGGGATGTCGAAGCGGTCGCGGAAGTCGCGCAGCTCCTCCTCGTTGAGCTTCTTCTGCTGGTGGGTGACGTTCTTGCCCTCGCCCGCCTCGCCGAGGCCGTAGCCCTTGATGGTCTTGGCGAGGATCACCGTCGGCTGCCCCTGGTGGCGGAGGGCGGCATGGTAGGCGGCGTAGACCTTCTCCGGATCGTGGCCGCCGCGGCGCAGCTTCTCGAGCTCGCGGTCGGAGAGCTCCGCCACCAGGCTTTCGAGCTCGGGGTACTTGCCGAAGAAGTTCTCGCGGATGTAGGAGCCCGGCTCGACGGAGTACTTCTGGAACTCGCCGTCCACCGTCTCGTTCATGCGCTTGAGCAAGAGGCCGGTGTCGTCGGCGTCGAGCAGGCGGCACCAGTCGTCGCCCCAGACCACCTTGATGACGTTCCAGCCGGCGCCGCGGAAGGCGGTCTCCAGCTCCTGGATGATCTTGCCGTTGCCGCGCACCGGGCCGTCGAGGCGCTGCAGGTTGCAGTTGACGACGAAGGTCAGGTTGTCGAGCTGCTCGCGGGCGGCGAGGGTGATGGCGCCCAGCGCCTCCGGCTCGTCCGTCTCGCCGTCGCCGAGGAAGGCCCACACGCGGCGCCCCGAGGTGTCGACGATGCCGCGGTCGTGCAGGTAGCGGTTGAAGCGCGCCTGGTAGATCGCCGAGATCGGCGATAGGCCCATCGACACCGTGGGAAACTCCCAGAAGTCGGGCATCAGCCACGGGTGCGGGTAGGAGGACAGGCCGCCGCCCGCCTCGAGCTCGCGGCGGAAGCTCTCGAGCTGGTGCTGCGACAGCCGCCCCTCGAGGTACGCCTGGGCGTAGATGCCGGGCGAGGCGTGGCCCTGGAAGTACACCAGGTCGCCGCCGAAGCCGCTCTCGCCGCGGCCGCGGAAGACGTGGAACATGCCCACCTGGTAGAGGGTGGCGGCGGAGGCGAAGGTCGAGATGTGGCCGCCGATGCCGTCGTACTTCTTGTTGGCGCGCACCACCATGGCCATGGCGTTCCAGCGGATCAGGCTCTTGATGCGCCGCTCGAGCTGGCGGTCGCCCGGGTAGGGCGGCTGCTGCGACGCCGGGATGGTGTTGACGTAGGGCGTCGAGGCGTTGAACGGCAGGCGCACGCCGCGCTCGTGGCCGGCGTCGAGGAGCTTGCGCAGGAGGCGGCGGGCGGCGTCGCGGCCCTGCACGCGGATGACGTCTTCCAGCGCCTCGAGCCACTCGCGGGCCTCGTCGAGGTCGAGGTCTGCGGGCTGGGGGGCCGCGGCGGTCGCCGCCGGCGGAGCTTCGAGGTCGACAGCCATGGTGTTTCCTCCTGGGGTCTGCTCGCGATGTCGGCTGCGCGGGTCCGCGGCGGGCGCCGCCGCGGCGTCGATGAGCCGCCATTGTCCCCCGCCGGGACGCTCCCCCGCAACCGGGAGCGGCCGGACGGCGGCGAATCATAGGTACGTACGTGAACTGCTTGACGAGCGTACGATTCTTGGTTATCCTCGGTGTGCGATTCCAGACCGCTTCGCGTCCTACCAGAGAGACAAAGCCCATGCCGCTGACCGCATCGAAGCTACGCGCCGACGTCTACCGCATCCTCGACCAGGTCCTGGAGAGCGGTGTCCCGGTGGAGATCGAAAGGAAGGGAAGGATGCTGAAGATCGTAGCCGTCGAATCGCCGTCCAAGCTGGCCAACCTGACGTCGCGGAGCTATCTCGCCGTCGAGCCGGAGGAGCTGGTCGAGCTCGACTGGTCGGGCACCTGGGACGCCGAGCGCGCGCTCGACCCGCACCCGGACGCCGGCGACGGCGAGGAGGCGGGATGACCGTCTACCTCGACACCCACGTCGTCGCCTGGCTGTACGCCGGCCGCCTGGAGCTGATCCCCGAGGCCGCCCGCCGCCGCATCGACGGCGACGAGGTGGCGGTGTCGCCGATGGTGGCGCTGGAGCTCGAGTACCTGTTCGAGAGCGGCAAGGTCCTCGACCCCGCGCAGCCGGTGCTCGACGCCTTGGGCCGCGAGCTCGGGCTGCGGCTGTGCGACCTGTCGTTCCCGCGCGTCGCCGCCGCCGCCCGCGCCCTGAGCTGGACCCGCGACCCTTTCGACCGCCTGATCGCCGCCCACGCCGCCGTCGCCGGCGCCGTGCTGGTGACCAAGGACCGCGCGCTGCGCGCCCACTACCCCGCCGCGCTGTGGGACGCCTGAGCCCCGGGCAGGGGCTCAGGCGATGGGCTCAGCCGCGGCCGGCGACGGCGGCCTCGGCGACCACCTCGCGGCGCGCCTCGACCGGTGCGCCCAGCAGCTCCTCGCCAAGGGCGGCGAAGGCGCGCTCCATGCGTGCCGCCAGGGCGCGGCGCTCGGCGTCGGGCAGGAAGGCCTGGTCGACGGCGGCCAGCGACAGGCCGGCGAGGTCGGCGGCGTCGTAGCCGAAGGTGCGCGCCAGCGCCGTGTACTCGCCGGTCAGCGTGGTGTCGAAGAACGGCGGGTCGTCCGAGCTCACCGACACCGGCACGCCGGCGCGGCGCAGGGCGTCGAACGGGTGCTCGGCGAGCGAGCGGTGGACGCCGAGGCAGACGGTCGACGTCGGGCACACCTCCAGCGGCACGCGGCGGCGGGCCAGCTCGGCCACCAGCTCCGGGTCCTCGACGGCGCGCACGCCGTGGCCGATACGCTCGGCGCGGGCGACGGCGAGCGACGAGCGGATCGACGCCGGCCCGGCGTGCTCGCCGGCGTGCGCCACGCGGTGCAGCCCCTGTCGCTCGGCCTCCGCGAAGTGCTCGGCGAAGGGCTCGTTGGGGAAACGGTCCTCGCTGCCGGAGAGGCCGAGCGCGACGACGCCGTGCCGGCGGTGGGCCAGCGCCCAGGCGAGCGTCTCGTCCGCCGCCTCGGGGCCGACGTTGCGCACCACGTCGGGGATCCAGCGCACCTCGACGCCGAAGCGCCGCCGCCCCTCCGCCGCCGCCTCGTAGAGCGCCGCCGCCACCGCCTCGACGTCGACGCCGTTGGCGGCGTGGGTGGCGACGGTGAAGTGCGCCTCGGTGTAGAGCACGCTCTGCCGCGCCTGCTCGGCCAGGAAGTCGAGCGCCAGGCGGTGGAAGTCCTCCGCCGCGCGCAGGCAGCGCGACACGGTGAGGTAGATCTCGACGAAGTGCTCGAAGTCGCGGAAGCGGAACCACTCGCGCAGCCCGGCCTCGTCCGCCGCCGGCAGCCCGACGCCGTGGCGGCGCGCCAGGGCGAGCAGGGTGGCGGGCCGCATCGAGCCCTCGAGGTGGACGTGGAGCTCCACCTTGGGCATGCGCAGCAGGAAGGCGTCGAGAGAGCGGGGGTCCCCAGGTGCCATTCCGGCGGCCGCCACTACGGCGCCCCCTGGCCGCCGGCCGCCACGCTCAGCCCGGAGGGCCGCCCCAGCTTCTCCGCCATGCGCTCGAGGACGGCCGGCGGCGCCAGCCCCCCGAGGTCGCCGCCGAGGCTGTAGACCTCCTTGATCAGGCGACTCGACAGGTAGCTGTAGTCCTCCCGCGGCATCATGAATACCGTCTCCACCCGCGGGTTGAGGCGGCGGTTCATCAGCGCCATCTGGAACTCGGTCTCGAAGTCGGAGACGGCGCGCAGGCCGCGCACCACGATGCGCGCGCCGACGTGGTCCATGAAGTGGACGAGCAGCCCCGAGAAGCTCTCCACCCTCACGCTCGGCCACGGCGCCACCAGCTCGCGGATCGTCTCCAGCCGCTCCTCGACACTGAACAGCGGCCGCTTCTGCTCGTTCTGG
>CAZLBJ010000330.1:0-2588 GCA_964557755.1 uncultured Thermoanaerobaculia bacterium | reverse complement strand
ACCGCGCCGGCCGCCTGCGCCTCGCGCCCCACTTCTACAACACCGAGGAGGAGGTCGACCGCGTGGTGGCCGAGCTGGCCGCCGCCTGAGCCGGCAGCTCTGAGCTACCATCCGCGGCGATGGACCTCCAACTCCTCGTCGGCTGCGTCGTCCTGCTCGCCGTCGCCGCCGGCGCCGTGGGCGGCGTGATCTGGATGGCCGCCTCCCTGCGCCGCGTCCGCCGCACGGCTGCCGCCACCGAGCAGCGCCTGCAGCGCCTCGAGCGCCAGGTGGCCGAGCTCGCAGGCCGGCTCGGCGCGGCGGCTCCGGCCGCAGCTCTGGCCGCAGTTCCGGCCGCAGCTTCGGCTACCGCAGGCGGCCAGCCGCACCACCCCCCTTCGCCGCCCGGCGTCTCCCCGGCCGAGCCGGCGATGCCGCGCGAGGCCGGTGCCGCCTACCCCGCCCACACCCCTCCGACTCCCGACGCTCCCACCGCCGAACCGGCGGCTACGGGCGAGGGCGCCGCGCCCGCCCCCCCTTCGCCGCCCGCGGTCCCCGCAGCCGGGCCGGCAGGTCCCGGCGAAACCGCGCCGTCCGCGCAGCCTGCCGTTCCCGTCGCCGGTCGTCCATCACCGCCTCCCGCCGCTCCGTGGTGGTCGGGCCTCGAGGAGCGTCTCGGTGCCCAGCTCCCCGTCTGGCTGGGCGCCATCGCGCTCGCCCTCGCCGGCGCCTTCCTGGTCAAGTACTCGGTCGACCAGGGGTGGATCGGGCCCACCGTGCGCGTCGGTCTGGCGGCCGCCTTCGGCGCCGGCATGCTGGCCGCCGCGCGCCTGCTGCGGCGGCCGGCGGAGCGCATCGCCGCCGCCCTCGCCGCCGCCGGCGTCGCGGTGCTCTACGCCGCCGTCCTCGCCGCCGTCCACCTCTACGCCCTGCTGCCGGCCGCCGCCGGCTTCGCGCTGATGGCGCTCGTCACCGCGGCCGCCGTCGCGCTCGCCATCGTCCACGGCCCGATCGTGGCGGTGGTCGGCCTCGTCGGCGGCTTCCTGACGCCCTACTGGATCCGCGTCGGCGACCCGGACCCGAAGCGCCTGTTCGCCTACCTGCTGCTGCTCCACGTCGCCGTCGTCGCGGTGTCCCGCCGCCGCGCCTGGCCGGGCCTGTCGGCCGCCAGCCTGGTGGCCGGCTTCCTGTGGGTGTGGGCGTTCCTCGCCGGCTCCTTCGAGCCCGGCGACGGGCCGTGGGTGCAGCTCTTCCTGCTCATCGCCCTGGCGGCGTGGGGAGCGACGATGGCCGCCGGCCGCGAGGGTACCGGGGACGCCGCGCCGCGCCGCCCGCTGGCGGAGTGGGCCGCCGCCGTCGCGGCGCTGCTGACCTTCGGCGCCGTCACCACGGTGGAGGGGTTCGGCGCCGTCGAGTGGGGCATGCTCGCCCTGCTGGTCGCCGGCCTCCTGCTCCTCGACCGCCTGGTGCCCGGCTTCGGCGACCTCGGCTGGCTGGCGGCGGCGGTGGTGGTGGTGATGCTCGCCGGCTGGGCGGTCGCGCTGGAGGCGCGGCCGGCGGAGCTGCCGCGTTTGCTGGCGACCACCGCCGGCCTGGGCGTGCTGCTCACCGGCGGCGCCTGGGCGGCGATGTGGGGCCGCTACGGCGCTGTGTGGCGAGGTCGGCCCCGCCCTCACCGGCCCGGCCGCTGGGCCGCGCTCGCCGCCGCCTCCGGCATCGCCCTGCCGGTGGTCGCCTGGCTGGGCTGGCGCGCGGCGCGGCCGGACGGCGAGCCGTGGCTGCCGTGGAGCGGCGTCGCCCTCCTACTCGCGGCGCTCTTCGTGGTCCTCCTGCTGCCGGTGGAGGCGCGGCGCTCGCGGCCGGGCGCGGACGCCGGCCTCGACGTGGCGCTGGCGGCGCTGGCGGTGGCGGCCACCGCCCACCTCACCTGGGCCGCTGCTCTCGGCCTCGAGCGCGAGGTGCTCACCGTCGCCTGGGCGCTCGAGGTGCCGGCCCTCGCCTGGCTGGCGGGCCGCTTCCGCGTCCCGGTGCTGCTGCGGCTCGCCGCGCTGCTGGCGGCGGCCGCGGCGGTGCGCCTGCTGCTCAACCCGTGGCTGCTGGAGGCCGCCGCCGGCGAGCCGCGCCTGCTCAACACCCTGCTGTGGACCTTCGGCACCGCCATCCTCGCCTTCGCCGCCGCCGTGGCGGTGCTCGACGCCGGTCCGGCGCGGCGCCTGGAGGGAGCGGCGAGGCTCGCCGGCGCGCTGCGCTGGGGCGTCCTGGCGCTGCTCGTGGCGCTGGTCGCCTGGGAGGTGCTGCACGCCTTCGCGCCGGCGGCGGACCTGCTGGCCAGCCAGCGAGGAGTGCGCGAAGCGGGCGCCGTAGCGGTCGCCTGGCTGGTCCTCGGGATCGGTCTGCTCGCCGCCGCCGCCCGCTGGCCCGCCGCCCTTGGCACGGCCGGCGGCCTCGGCCTTCGGCTGGTGGTGAGCCTCGGCCTCGGCGTCGCCTTCGTCGGGCCGGGCCGGGCGCGCAACCCGCGGTGGCACCGCGATCCGGTGGGCGGGACGCCGGGGGCCCACCACCACCCGGGGATCTACGGCGCGCCCGCTCTGCGCGCGGCGCACGCCCGG
>CAZLBJ010000329.1:0-2777 GCA_964557755.1 uncultured Thermoanaerobaculia bacterium | reverse complement strand
CATCGTGGTGCTCGAGGACCTCGACTCGGCGCGGCGCCGCGGCGCGACGGTCTACGCCGAGATCGTCGGCTACGGCATGAGCGGCGACGCGTACCACATCTCGGCGCCGCACCCCGAGGGTGACGGCGCCGTGCTGGTCATGCGCCACGCGCTGGCCGACGCCGGCCTCGAGCCCGAGGCGATCGGCTACATCAACGCCCACGGCACCTCGACGCCGCTCGGCGACCTCGGCGAGGTGAAGGCGATCCACCGCGTCTTCGGCGACCACGCCCACCGGCTGGCGGTGTCGTCGACCAAGTCGTCGACCGGGCATCTCCTGGGCGCCGCCGGCGGCCTCGAATCGGGCATCCTGGCCCTCGCCCTGCACCACCAGACGCTGCCTCCCACCCTCAACCACGACGAGCCGGGCGAGGGCTGCGACCTCGACTTCGTGCCGCACACGCCGCGCCCGGTCGACCTCGACTACGCGCTCACCAACTCCTTCGGCTTCGGCGGCACCAACGGCGCCCTCGTCATGCGCCGCTGGACCGGCGACTGAGCCGCGCCGCCGACCCACCCGTTTCCCGCCGCGGCGGGTCTGACCCGGGCGATGGCCGGCGGGCGCTCCCGCCCGGCGGCCGCTTCCGGGGACTGTAGACTCAGCGCAATGTCCGATGCCGTGGGTCCGCTGGAGATGCTGCGGGGAGCGCGCCGGGTGGGCTTCGTCTTCGGCGGCGGATCGGCGCGGTGCGCCTTCCAGGTGGGCGTGGTGGAGGCGCTGGCGGCGGTCGGGGTGCGGGCGTCGCTGACCATCGGCATCTCGGGTGGGGTGTGGAACGCGGCGGCGGTGGCGGTGGGCAACGAGCATCGGCTGCGCTACTACTGGCGCTGCTTCGGGCGCATGCCGCACCTCGACCTGTGGAACCTGCTCGCCGAGGGATCGCCGTTCGTCTACACGCGCCTGCACCAGCGCACCTTCGCCGAGTACGTCGGCGCGGCGGCGTTGAAGGCCCCGGGGGCGGCGCCGCTGTGGGTGGGCGTCACCCGCCTCTCCGACCTCACGCCGCACCTCTTCCGCGCCCAGGACTTCGACGACCCGCTGCCGCTGCTGCTGGCCAGCAACTACCTGCCGCCCTTCTACACCCGGCCGCCGCGCCTCGGCGGCGTGCGTTACGGCGACGGCGCGATGTCCGACAACCTGCCCTACGAGAAGGCCTTCGAGGAGGGCTGCGACGCGGTGGTGGTGATGGCCAACCGGGGGCTGTCCGACGGCGGGCTGTTCCGCCGCCCTGGCGACCCCGACCACCGGGTGCCGGCGGAGCTCGCCGGCCGCACGGTGATCATCCGCCCCCGCCACCGCCTGCCGGTGGCCTTCTCCGAGCGCCGCTGGCGCCGCCTCCAGCCGATCATGGAGCTCGGCCGCCTGCGCACCCGCGAGGTGCTGCTCGGCGAGCGCCACCGCGAGACCGACCTCGCCCGCGGCGAGGCGCCGCCGCACACGCGCCTGCTGTGGAAGGCCTACCACTACGCCACCCAGCGCCGGCGTCATGGTTGACGGGCGAGCGATGGACCGCATCCCGTTGACCGGCCCGTTCAAGATGAGCGAGGCGCTGCGCCGCACCTTCAAGGTGGTGTTCTCCGAGCTGCGCACGCTGCTGCCGCTGGTGCTGCTCGTCCATCTGCCGGTGCTGTTGCTGGCCGCGGGCCTCGTCGTCTGGCTGCGCGACGACCCGGAGCGCTACGTCGAGGTGCAGGGGATCTTCAGCCTCCTCCAGCTCCCGGTCTCGATGGCGGCGCAGACGGTGGCCGTCGGGGCGGTGATCCCGGCCGTCTTCGCGCGCCTGCGTGGCCAGCACCTGGCTCCGGGCGAGGCGCTGCGCCACGCGCTGCGGCGCCTGCTGCCGCTGCTCGGTCTGGGCATCTCCGTGGGGCTGGCAGTGTGGATCGGCTCGATGATGTGTCTCGTGCCGGGGCTCATCGTCCTCTGCGCCACCTACGTCGCCACACCGGCGCTGATGGTCGAGCACACCGGGGTCGAGGCGTCGTGGCGGCGCAGCTTCGAGCTCACCGCCGGCTACCGCATGGAGGTCTTCGGCGTCGTCTTCGTCCTCGGGATGGTGGGCGGTGTCTTCGCCTTCGGGGCGGTGTTCTTCGACCTGAGCCTCGTCAGCGGCGGGCCGACCCTGGGGTCGATGGCGGCTAGCCAGGGACTCACCCAGCTCTCCGCGCTGGTGGCGACGCTGCTCACCGCGGTGGCGGCGACGGTGACCTACCACGACCTGCGGGTGACCAAGGAGGGGATCAGCGAGGACGAGCTGCTGGAGGTCTTCGCGTGAGGCGCCGCCGGCGCACCTCCGCGGCCGCGCCGGCGGCCGGCCCGCCGCGCCCGGTTCCCACCGTCGTCGGCACCGTCCTCGCCGCCGCCTTCGCCGCCACCGTCGCCGCCACCATCGCCGCCACCATCGCGCTGCTCGCCGCGGCGCCGGCCGCCGCGGTGCCCGCCGAGGCTCCGCCGGCGGCCGTGGCGCGAGGCGGCGGGGACGCCGCCGCCGTCGACGGCGACGAGGTGCGCCGCCGGGTCGCGCGCATCCTGGCGGTGCCCGGCTACCAGACCGCGATGCCGGAGGCCGGCGAACCGGAGCCGCCGCCGCCGTCGCCCTCCTGGGCGCCGTGGTTGGCGGTGATTGGTACCGTCCTCCTCTTCGCCGTGGCCGCCGCCGGCCTCGCGCTGCTCGCCTACCTGCTGTGGGACCTGGTGCGCCGGCGCGGCGCGCCGCGGCCGCCGCCGGCTCGCGCCG
>CAZLBJ010000328.1:0-5186 GCA_964557755.1 uncultured Thermoanaerobaculia bacterium | reverse complement strand
CCTGGCCGGCCGGCCTGGCGGTGGAGCCCGGCGGCGACGTGCTGGTCGCCGACCGCCACGCCGGCCGCGTCCTGGTGCTCGAGGTGGGCGGCAGCCCCGCCGGCTTCGGCGCCCGCCAGGGCTGGGAGCCGGGCCTGCTGCGCTTCCCGGCCGGCCTGGCGCTGCTCCCCGACGGCCGCGTCGCGGTCGCCGACCTCGGCAACGGCCGGGTGCAGGTCTTCCGCCGCACCGGGAGCGGCCGGTGAGCCGCCGCGACCGCCTTGCCCGCGGCCTCGCCGCCGTCCTGCTGGCGCTCCTCGCCGCGCCGCCCGCCGCGGCGCAGGACGAGGCGATGCCCTACCTCGAGCGCCTCGACCTGCCGGTCGAGAGCGACGGCATCGACTCGCCGCGCAGCGTCACGGCGGATCTCCACACCGGCGAGGTGTTCGTCGCCGACCTGCACCGCGACCGCGTCGTCATCTTCGGCCCGGACGGCGCCTTCCGCTTCCAGGTGCGCGGTGGCGACGTCTTCCGCGCGCCGCGCGACGTCGCGGTCGACCCCGACGGCTGGCTCTACCTGCTGGCCAGCCGCGGCGTCCGCGAGGTGCTTCTGAAGCTCGACTTCGACGGCCAGCCGGCGGGCGAGATCGTCCTCGCCGGGCTGCCGGAGGACGCGGTGCCGCCGGTCCTCGTCTCGCTCGCCCTGTCGCCGGCCGGCGATCGCCTCTACCTCCTCGACGCCGCCAACGACCGCCTGTGGCTGGCCGGCACCGACGGCCGGATCACCGGCTCGGTGGACCTCGCCGAGGGGCTGGAGCCGAAGCTCGCCGACGACCTCCAGCTCGGCCACGTCGACGTCTACGGCGACCAGGTGCTGGTGGCGATGGCGTCGCTGGGCGAGATCTTCGTCTGGGACCTCGACGGCGGCCAGCGCCGCCGCTACGGCCTGCGGGGCACCGCCCCCTGCCAGCTCGGTTTCCCGGTGGCCGCCGCCCGCGACGCCGCCGGCGACTACCTGGTGATCGACCAGCAGCGCATGCTGATCCTGCGCTGGAGCCCGGCCGGCAACCGCTGCGTCTCCGAGCACTGGGGCCTGGGCGGCCTGCCCGGCTACTTCTACTTCCCGTTCGACCTCGCCCTCGGCCCCGAGGGCCGCCTCTACGTCGGCCAGGGCTTCGAGGGGCGCGTCCAGGTCTACGGGACGGCCCGCCCGGAGGCCCACCCCGGTGGATAGCCCCGCCGTTTCCCCACCCCGCGGGGTGACCCGCAAATCCGCCTCCTCTCGTGGCGCGCGGGTCTTCGCCGGCTCTGTAGGGTGGTCGGCGAAAGGGGACGACTCACCATGAAGCTCTGGATCCGTACGTTCGCGTCACTGAAGATCTCGGTGGGCCTGGTGTCGGCGCTGCTGGTGGCGCTGGCGCTGGGCACCATCGTCGAATCGAGCCGCGGGACCGAGGCGGCGCAGCGCCTGGTCTACTACGCGCCCTGGTTCCGCCTGCTGCTCGGCTTCCTCGCCGTCAACACGCTGGCGGCGCTGGTCGACAGGTGGCCGCCGACCAAGCACCGCATCGGCTTCTACCTCACTCACACCGCCCTGCTGCTCATCCTGGTCGGCGCGCTGACCAGCGAGCTGTTCAAGACCGAAGGCCAGCTCGCCCTGTGGGAGGGGCAGCAGAGCGCCGCCTTCCAGGGCTTCGACGGCACGCCGCACGAGCTGCCCTACGCGGTGCGCCTCGACGACTTCCAGATCGACACCTACCCGGGCACCATGCGGCCGGCGATGTTCCGCAGCCGCATCACCGTCATCGACCCGAAGTGGGGGCCGTTCCCGGTCGACGTCGAGATGAACAAGGAGCTCACCTGGCGCGGCTACAGCCTGTTCCAGTCGAGCTACCAGCAGTCGAACGGCCGCGAGATGTCGATTCTCAGCGTCTCGAAGGACCCGGGGATGAACACCGTCTTCGCCGGCTACTTCCTGCTCATGGGCGGCATGGCGACGGTGATCGGCACGCGCATCGCGCAGTCGCGCGCCCGCGCCCGCTTCGCCGCCGCCCAGGCCGAGCGGGAGGAGGAGGCGGCGCGCATGCGCAAGGCTAAGAAGCGCACCGCGAAGGCCGCCGCCCTGCTGCTGCCCGTGCTCCTCGCCGCCGCCGCGGAGCCGGCGCTCGCCGCCCAGGCATTCGCGGCGCCGCTGCCCGACGCCGCCTCGGTGGCGGCGCTGCGCAGCCTGCCGGTGCAGCACGACGGCCGCACCATGCCCTTCGACACCCTGGCCCGGGAGGCGGTGTGGAACGTCACCGGCTCCGAGCACGGCTTCCGCGGCGCCGAGCCGGCGGCCCTGGCGCTCGCCTGGGCCTTCCACGCCGACGCCTGGTCCGCCGAGCCGGTGGTGAAGGTGGGCGGCGACGAGCTCGCCGCCCTCGCCGGCCTGCCCGCCGGCGCCGCCCACGGCTCGTTCCGCCAGCTCGCCGGCAGCCAGCCGCTGCTCGAGGTGATCGGCCGGGCGCGCGCCAAGGAGCAGGCCGAGCAACCGCGCACGCGCCTCGAGGAGGACGCCGCGAAGCTCGAGCAGCGCCTGCTGTGGATGCGCAGCCTGTTGACCCGCGAGGGGATTCGCACGGTGCCGGCCGAAGCGCTCGGCCACGTCCACGCCAACGGCCCCGCCGACGCCTGGGGACCGCTGCCGGCGTCGGTGGCGACGGTGCCGGACCTGGTGGCCTGGTACGAGGCGCAGCGCGCCACGCCGCCGCCCGGCTACCCGGCGTTCGCCGACCTCGAGCGCGAGCTCGACTACAACCGCGTGCAGCCGTCGCGCCTCGCCTGGTGGATCCTCATCCCGGCGATGCTGGTGAGCCTGGGCGCGCTGCGCATGCAGAGCCGGCTGATGGACCTCGCAGCCGTCGCCGCGCTGGTCGCCGGCTTCGCGGTGATGAGCTGGGGCATCGGCATCCGCTGGGCGGTGGCCGGGCGCATCCCGGCGTCGAACATGTACGAGTCGATGCTCTTCCTCGGCTGGGGCATCGGCCTCTTCGCCCTGGTGGCGGCCGCCTTCCTGTGCAACCGGCTGGTGATCTTCAACGCCGCGGCGATGGCGGCGCTGACCATGACGCTGGTCGACCTCTTGCCGGTCGACCCCTTCATCCACCCGATGGCGCCGGTGCTCTCCGGCACGCCGTGGCTGGCCATCCACGTGCCGATCATCATGGTGAGCTACTCGGTGCTCGCCCTCGGCGTGCTGATCGCGCATCTGCAGATCGGCACCCAGATCTTCCGGCCGGCCAAGCGCGAGCTGATCGCGCGCTTCAACGACCTGCTGTACTGGTACATGCACATCGGGTCGCTGCTCCTGGTGGCGGGCATCATCACCGGCTCGATCTGGGCCGCTTCGTCGTGGGGCCGCTACTGGGGCTGGGACCCGAAGGAGGTGTGGTCGCTGATCGCCTTCCTCGCCTACATGGCGATCCTGCACAGCCGCTTCGACAGGCAGATCGGCCCCTTCGGCGTCGCCGCGGCCTCGATCGTCGCCTTCTGGACGGTGCTGATGACCTACCTCGGCGTCAACTTCATCCTCGCCTCCGGCCTCCACTCCTACGGCTTCGGCAGCGGCGGTTTGGTCGGCTGGATGAGCGGCATCGGCGCCCTGGAGGTGGTCTTCCTCGCCGCCGGCTATCTGGCCCATCGGCGCGACCGCGCCCTCCACGGTCCGCTGCGGACGGCGGTGACCTGAGCGGGCGCCACGATTCCTGGTGTCGTCTCCCTTCGCCCCCTTCCGGGCTCGCTCCTTCCGTCCCCTAGGAGCCCGGGAGGGGGTTTTTGTGTCCGCCGGTGATACGCTTCGCGGGTCCTTCTGACTCCCTTCCCGTGGAGGTGACCGCGTGGCGGAACCGGTAGCGGCGGGGGGGCGGCCGGTGCGCCGCGGCCCCTATCCGGAGATCACCTGGCAGGCCATCCTGGTGGGCTACCTGCTGGGGTCGGTCATCGCGCTGTCGATCGGCTACCTGAGCTTGAAGCTCGGCTTCTCGATCGAGGGCTCGGAGCTGGCGGCCATCCTCGGCTTCGGCATCCTGCGCGGCCTGATGGGCCGCAACTCGATCATCGAGAACAACATCAACCAGACGCTGGCGTCGGCGGTCAACGGCGCCTCGGCGGGGATGATGTTCTCGGTGCCGGCGCTGTTCATCCTCGGCTACGAGCAGTTCAGCCGGCCGCTGGTGGTGCTCGGCTCGATCGCCGGCGGCATCCTCGGCATCGCCTTCATCATCCCGCTGCGCAAGCAGATGATCGACTTCAACCGCCTCGCCTTCCCGGGCGGCATCGCCACCGCCGCGGTGCTGCGGGCGCCGGGCGCCGGCGTGCGCAAGGCGAAGCTGCTGCTGGGCGGCGCGGCGGTGTCGGCGCTGGCCTTCCTCGCCACCCAGTTGAGCGGCGTCGAGAACTGGGACCTCGGGGCGCTGGTCGGCATGCCGGAGTACATGAACGGCATCTGGTACCTGTCGCTGCTCACCGTCGGCACCGCGTACCTGGCGGGGCGGGGCGGCTTCTTCTTCGTCATCGGCGGCTACGTCTGCTACTGGCTGCTGGCGCCGCTGCTGGCCGCCAACGGTCTCTTGCCCGACCCGGCGACGGCGGCGGCGGCCGGCGGGGTGGCCGACTGGCTGCGCGTCGAGCTGTTCAGGCCGGTGGGCATCGGCATGCTGGTGGGCGGCGCGCTGATGGGCATCGTGCTGGCGCTGCCGCTGGTCGTCTCGGCGGTGCGCAGCATGCAGACGGCCGCGAAGACGAAGACCGAGCTGTCGCGCGACGAGATGCCGATCCAGTACCTCTACCTCGGCATCGCCGGCGCCTTCGTATGCCTGCTGGTGATCGCCATCATGTCGGTCGAGGAGATGGGGATCGCGCGCGGCGCGCTGATGGCGCTCCTCGGCACGCTGTGGATCTGGGTGGCGGGGGTGGTGCTGTCGGAGTGCATCGGGCGCACCAACTGGTCACCGCTCTCCGGCATGACGCTGATCGGGGTGACCATCCTGATCTTCGTCGCCTCCGGGCTCGACGACCGGGCGACGGTGGTGGCGTCGATCGTCGTCGGCGCCGCCATGTGCGTCGCCATGGCCCAGGCGACGGATCTCATGCTCGACCTGAAGACCGGCTATCTCGTCGGTGCCATCCCGCGGCGCCAGCAGGTCGCGCAGCTCCTCGGGAGCTGGCTC
>CAZLBJ010000327.1:0-6576 GCA_964557755.1 uncultured Thermoanaerobaculia bacterium | reverse complement strand
CTTCTGCGAGCCCGAGGAGTGCCCGGGCGCGGCGGTCCGCCGCCGCAGGGAGGCCTGATGGCGCGGCACCGCGGCTCGCTGTACAGGCGCCTGGCGCTGGTGCTGGCCGCCCTGCTGACGGTGGTCGGCGGCGCCTGGATCGCCACCTCGTGGGTGACCAGCCGCCTCTACCAGGAGGAGCTCGAGCAGCGCCTCAACCGCGACCTCGCCAGCCAGCTCCTCTCCGACACCTCGATCCTCGACCAGGGGGTGCGCGAGGAGGACCTCGAGCACATCTTCCACGTGCTGATGGTGGTCAACCCGCGCATCGAGGTCTATCTCCTCGACCGCGGGGGGCGCATTCTCGCCTACTCGGCGCCGGCCGGCAAGGTGGTGCGCGAGCGGGTGTCGCTGGCGCCGATCCGCGCCTTCCTCTCCGGCGGCGGGCGGCTGCCGATCCGCGGTGACGACCCGCGCCAGGCGATGGGGCACAAGATCTTTTCGGTCGCCCCGCTGCCCGACGCGGTGGCCGGCGACGGCGAGGCCGGCTCGCTGGCCGGCGAGGCGCGCGGCGGCTACCTCTACGTCGTCCTCGGCGGCGAGCGCTACGAGTCGGTGGTCGCCGGGCTGCGCTCGAACTGGGTGCTGCGCCTGGCCACCGGCGTCGCGCTCGGCGCCCTGGCGGTGGCGCTGGCGGTGGGCCTCGTCCTCTTCCGCCGCCTGACCCGGCGGCTGGCCCGCCTCGACCGCAAGATCCGCGGCTTCCACCCGACGCCCGACGACACCTTGTCGGAGCCCCCCGGCGACGAGATCGACCGCCTGGAGGCGGCCTTCGGGCGCATGGCGGAGCGCATCGAGGCGCAGATCCGCGAGCTGTCGGCACTCGACGAGCTGCGCCGCGAGCTGGTGGCCAACGTCTCGCACGACCTGCGCACGCCGATCGCCGCGCTGCAGGGCTACCTCGAGACGCTGCAGCTCAAGGAGGGCACGCTGCCCGACGAGGAGCGGCGCCGCTACGTCGAGATCGCCGCCCGCCACGCCGAGCACCTCGGCAAGCTGGTGGCGCAGCTCTTCGAGCTCGCCCGCCTCGACGTCGAGGAGGCGCGCCTGGAGGTCGAGCCGGTGTCGCTCGCCGAGCTGGCGCAGGACGTGGTGCAGAAGTTCCACCTCGCCGCCGAGCGCCACGGCGTGACGCTGGAGTCGGTGCCCGAGCGGCCGGCGGCGGCGCAGCCGTTCGTCGCCGCCGACATCCGCCTGCTCGAGCGCGCCCTCGACAACCTGCTCGACAACGCGTTGGCGCACACGCCGCCCGGCGGCCGCGTGACCCTGGAGGTGGCGGAAGCGGCGGGCGGGCTGCGGCTGCGGCTGGCCGACACCGGCACCGGCATCCCGCCCGAGGAGCTGCCGCGCGTCTTCGACCGCTTCCACCGCGGCGGCGACCGCGGCCGCCGCGAGCGGCCGGGGGCGGGCCTGGGCCTGGCGATCGCCAAGCGCATCCTCGAGCTCCACGGCAGCGACTTGACGGTGGAGAGCTCGGTGGGGCGGGGCACGGCCTTCTCCTTCGAGCTGCCGTACACCTCGCACTGAGAGCGGCTGGTACTGTCCGCCGCATGGCCTTCGTCTCCCCACCGGACCTGCCCGACTGGCTCGCCGCCGAGCTGCCGTTCGACCGCGCCGCCTACCGCCTGGAGGCGGGGCCGGACGCGGGGCGGCGCCTCCACCTCCTCGACCACGGCCCGCGCGGCGCGCGGCCGGTGCTGCTGCTGCACGGCAACCCGACGTGGAGCTTTCTGTGGCGCAAGGTGATCCGCCGGCTGCCGGAGCTGCGCTGCGTGGCGCCCGACCTCCTGGGGCTCGGGCTCTCCGCCACGCTTCGCCTCGAGGAGCACACCGTGCAGCGGCACGCGGGCGCCGTCGCCGAGCTGGTGACGGCGCTCGACCTGCGCGGCGCGGTGCTGGTGGGCCAGGACTGGGGCGGCCCCATCGGCTGCGCCGCCGCCGCCGCCGTGCCGGAGCGCATCGCCGGGCGCGTCTTCGCCAACACCGCGGTGATCCTGCCGAAGACGCTGCGCGGCACCGCCTTCCACCGCTTCGCGCGCCGGCCGGTGGTCTCCGACCTCGCCTTCCGCCTGCTCGGCTTCCCGCTGAACGCGCTGCACCGGGCGCAGGGCGACCGCGCCTCCATCCGCGGCACGACGGCCCGCGCCTACCAGGCACCGCTCCATGGCTGGAAGCGCCGCGCGGCGCCGCTCGCCCTGGCGCGCATGGTGCCCGACTCCCCCGGCCACCCGTCGGTGCCGGCGCTCGAGCGCGGCGACCTGTGGGCGCGCACCGCGTCGGGCCCCACCGCCCTGGTGTGGGGCGAGCGCGACCCGATCCTCGGCCGCGCCCTGAAGCGCCACGAGGAGGTCTTCCCGGCCGCCCCGGTCACCCGCACCGCGGCCGGACACTTCTTGCAGGAGGAGGTGCCGGACGAGCTGGCGGCGGCGGTGCGCTGGGTGGTCGCGCAGCTCTCCTGATCGATCGTCTAACCAAAACGGCGGGACCCGGAATGAAAGGGGACGTGGGCGGCGAGGGGCCGCCCGCGACTCGAACCGAACCCTTTCAAGGAGACCGTCATGACCCGTCGTCGCTTCCTCCCGCTCGCCGCCGCCCTCGCCGCCCTGCTGCTCGCCGCCGCCCTGCCGGCGGCCGCCCAGGCGCCGCCGCCGCCCAACTGGCCCGAGAACGGCCGCCTCTACGCCTGCTCCTACACCCTGGGCAACGGCGCCCAGGAGACGAGGGTGGCCACCTTCTCGCAGCTCCAGGCCGAGAGCCACAAGTTCGGCGACGGCAACGAGCTCAAGCGTGGCCGCCTGATCCAGTACATCCGCAGCTACTGGAACCCGCAGACCGTCCTCGACCAGCGGGTGACCCTCGCCTACAAGCCGTTGGAGCTGCCGAGTCCATCCCCCGGCGCCAGCCGCATCGAGCTGACGGTGAACGGCGCCGGCATCCAGTGCAAGAACTTCATCAACTTCGCCGACATCAACCTGCACTTCGGCCAGTGCTCGAACGGCACCGTGATGAACTGCACGCGCTGCGGTTTTTTCTTCGGCAGGTGCCCGTAGGCTGGCGACTCTCGCGATTCCGCCGGCCCCGCGCGCCCCTCCCGGCGCCGGGGCCGGTGCTGCGCCCCGGGCGATCGGCTCAAAAGCCCTTGCGTTGCAGCGTCTTGCGGTCGACGCCGAGGATGCGGGCGGCGGCGGTCTTGTTGCCCTCGGTGAGGTCGAGGACGCGGGTGATGTGGCGGCGCTCCACGGTGTCGAGGTCGAGCGCCTCGGGGCCGGTGGCCGTGGTGGTGCCGAGGAGGGAGCGCACCAGGTCGGCGCCGACCTCGTTCTCGGCCAGCGACACGGCGCCCTCGACCAGGTTCTGCAGCTCGCGCACGTTGCCGGGGAAGTCGTGGGTCATCAGCAGCGCCAGCGCCTCCGCGCGCAGCAGCGGCACCGGAATGCCCTCGCGGCGGCAGAACTCCTCGATGAAGTGGCGCACCAGGTGGGGGACGTCCTGGCGCCGCTCGCGTAGCGGCGGCAGCTCGATCTCGACGCCCTTCAGGCGGTAGTAGAGGTCCTCGCGGAAGGTGCGCTCCTCGACCCGCTGCTCGAGGTTGCGGTGGGTGGCGGCGACCACCCGCACGTCGACCGGCGTCGGCTTGGCGCCGCCGATGCGGGTGACCTCGCGCTCCTGCAGCGCGCGCAGGAGCTTGGCCTGCACCGACGGCTGCATGTCACCGATCTCGTCGAGGAACAGGGTGCCGCCGTCGGCGAGCTCGAACTTGCCGGAGCGCGCCTGGACGCCGGTGGCGACGCCGCCCTCGATGCCGAACAGCTCGCTCTCGAGCAGCGACTCGGGCAGGGCGGCGCAGTTGAGGGCGACGAGCGGGCCCTCGCGGCCGGAAAGCAGGTGGAGGAGCTTGGCGATCAGCTCCTTGCCGGTGCCGCTCTCGCCGCGCACCAGGACGTTGACGCCGCGCGGCGCCACCCGTTCGACGACCTCCAGCACCTGCCGCATCTCGGGCGCCTGGGCGACGATGCGCTGGCCGGCCACCTCGTCGACCAGGCGGCCGCGCAGCGCCTTGTTCTCCTCCGCCAGGCGCTCGCGCTGCGTCTCCAGGCGCTCGACGTTGCGCTGCGCGTCGAGGGCGACGCCGGCGAGCGACGCCACCGAGTCGAGGAAGCGGCGGTCGTCGTCGGAGAACGACGGCTCGGCGCCGCCGCCGCGCGACTCCTTGTCGATCAGCGCGATGAAGCCGAGGAAGACGCCGCGGTAGGCGAGCGGGGTGGCGATCAGCTCCTCGAAGGCGAGGCCGGTGAAGCGGCCGCCGCGGCGGGCCAGGAGGCGCCCCTCGGTCAGCAGCTCGCGCCACAGCGGGTCGGCGAGCAACGCGTCGCCGGAGGGCGGCGAGCCGGCCCAGCCGACGGTCGCCGAAGCGCGCGCGCCGCCGTACGGGTCGCGCGTCACCGCCACCGCCGCCGCCGGGTCGAGCACCGGTACCACCCGCTGCAGCAGCTCGTCCACCAGCTCCTGCTCGGGCCGGTGGGCGTGCAGCGCCAGCGCGAGGTCGTACAGCGTCTCGAGTTGCAGGATGCGCCGCTTCTCGGCGAATCGGGCTGGCAGGTTGGGCATGGTCGCGGCTCTCGCTCGGGCGGTCGGTTCCCCCTGCTGGGTACGGCTCCCTGCCGGCGGGGTTTCAGCCTGCGCGCATTCTCTCCACGGTCGCCTTCAGCACGGGCAGCTTGTTCGTCACGACGTCCCAGACGAAGAGGTCAGATCCCCTCGACAAAGGCGGCCTCGTTGCGGACGTGACGAAGGGCAGGCTTGAGGGCTTCGTCGGTGACCAGATCCACGCTCCGGCCGAAGAGCTCTTCGAGCAGGAACTTCGTGTCCATGTAGTCGTCGAAGCTGGGCCGGGCGAAGCTGACGAGGAGGTCGATGTCGGATTCCGGCCTGGCGGTGCCGTGAAGATGAGAGCCGAACAAGCCGATGCGGCGCACCCCCAGCTGACGCAGCTCGGCCCGGTGACGCCGCAGGGTGCTCAGGATGGAATCGCGATCCGCCGACATGTTCATTCGCTGATCATCTTACGTCCTGCGGCCTCAGCGCGCCGCGGCGGCGGTCTGCACGGCCGGGGGCGCGGCGTCGGCGGTGCCGTAGTAGTCGACGATGGCCTGGGCGACCGCCTCGGCGACCTGCTGGCGGAAGGCGCGGGTCTGGATCAGCTCGCGGTCACGGGGGTTGTTGAGGTTGCAGATCTCGAGCAGCACCTTCGCCGGCACCGCGTTGTAGCGCAGCACCGCCGGCACGAACGGCGGCCGGCGGTGGCGGATGATCTTGTCGCGCACCGGCTTCTGGTCGTACACCGCCAGGCCGCGGGCGCGGAAGGCGTCGAGGATGCCCTCCGCCAGCTCGCGGGAGAGGCCCTCGCTGCGGCGCCGCTCGGCGAGGGTGAACTCGACCACCGGCCGCTCGCGCACCTCGCGCCGCGACGCGAACACCGCCCCCTGCTTGCCGTAGCGCCCCTGCGACAGGCTGGCGGAGGCGACGTAGGCCATGGCGCCGCGCAACGACGGGTGCAGCGAGTCGGCGTGGAGCGACACGAAGACCACCTTGCCGGGATCGCCGCGGCCGGCCAGCGAGCGCGCCAGCACGCTGTTGGCGAGGTACCAGCGCAGGTGGACGCCGGTCACCGAGTCCTCGATACGGTAGGGCGGCTCGGTGAGCACCGAGTGGGCGCGGCTGAACGGCAGCACGTCGCGCTCGGCGGGCCGCCCGCCGTCGCCGTCGCCGGTGGTCGGCACCACGGTGGCGGCGGTGGTCGCCTCCAGCACCTGCTTGACGCGCAGCATGACGTCGTAGACGTAGGTCGACTCCCACACCTCGCCGTAGGTGTTGCCGGGGTCGCGCCCGCCGTGGCCGGCGTCGAGGATGACGGTGATCCCCGCGAGCCCCTGCGCCAGCACCGCGTTCTGGATGCCGGCGGTCGCCGCCCGCTCGCGCTCGTAGGCGAGGCGCCGCGGCTCGTTGGGCGGCAGGTACTCGGGGAGGAGCTGGTCGAACGGGATGCGGATCTTCCGCCCCGCCGGGATGCCGGTGACGTCGGCGATGCCGTTGAGCGCGGCGATCTCGCCGGCCAGGGCGTTGACGTCGGCGGCGGTGGTCAGTCCGGTGAAGCGCACCACGACGCTCGAGTACAGCGCCTCGCCGCGCCGCAGCCGGTAGACCGCGTAGTCCGCGCCGCCCTCGCGCTCGTAGGCCAGCTCCCCGACCTGCCGCGGCTCGGCGCAGCGGCGGGCGGCGGAGCGGAAGGTCGGAGCGAGGAGGCTCGCCGGCACCACCAGCCGGTCGCGCGGCCTGAGGCCCTCGTCCTCCATCTGGTTGTAAGCGCGGATGGCGGCGAAGTTCTCGCCGCGGCCGGTGAAGCGCTCCGCCACCTGCCACAGGCTCTCACCGCCGACCTCGTGCACCCACCCGTCGTCGGAGAGGCAGCCGTCGTAGCGCAGGGCGGTGACCACACGGGCCTTCAGCTCGGGCGTCAGCAGCTCCACGGGGATGCGG
>CAZLBJ010000326.1:0-6186 GCA_964557755.1 uncultured Thermoanaerobaculia bacterium | reverse complement strand
GAGGCGCCGGCCGGCAGCCTCGACGTGTGGCTCGAGCCGCGCCGCCTGCTCGCCGGCGCCGCCCCCGGCGTCGAGGAGGAGCTGGACCTGGTGCCGTTGCCGGCGCCGCGCGGCGCGGCTGCCGAGCGACCGGGCGCCGAGCCGCCGGGCGCGGAGGGCGGCGGCTTCGCGGTGCGCCGCCTCGACGACGGCCGCGTCGCCGTCTCCGTCCTGGTGCTCGACGACCTGTGGGACCCGCCGCTGCGCTGGGAGCTGGTGCGCACCACTCCGGCGGATCGCCTGGTGCGCTCCTTCGACCTCCTCGCCGGCCGCTACCGCACCACCCTGGCGGTCAACCTCGGAGTCGTCACCCTCACCCTGGCGCTCGGCGTCCTCGCCTTCCGCGAGGTGCGGCGCTCGGCGCGGCTGGCGGCCGAGAACGAGCAGCAGGCGCGGGTGCGCGAGCTCGAGCGCCAGGTGCTGCACAGCGAGCGGCTGGCCAGCGTCGGCCGCCTCGCCGCCGGCATGGCGCACGAGATCAACAACCCGCTGGAGGGGATGACCAACTACCTCGAGCTGCTCGAGGAAGACCTGGCGCGCGGCGACGTCGCCGGCGCCCGCGCGCTGGCCGGCCGCGTGCGCCAGGGCCTCGACCGCGCCGCCGGCATCACCCGCCAGGTGCTCGCCTACTCGGACCCCGGGCGGGCGCCCAAGCAGGTGCTGGAGCTGCGCCGCGCGGTCGAGGACGCGGTCGGCTTCGTGCGCGAGAGCGGCGCCTACCCCGGGGTGCGGATCGCCGTCGAGGGCACCGCCGAGCCGCTGCCGGTGCGCGCCAACCCGACCAACCTCGGCCAGCTCTTCCTCAACCTGCTGCTCAACGCCTGCCAGGCGCAGGGCGGCGGGCGCGGCGAGGGGCGGGTCGAGGTCACCCTCTACCGCCACGCGGGGCGGGCGCGGGTGCAGATCGCCGACCGCGGCCCCGGCATCCCGGAGGAGGCGCTGCCGCACCTGTTCGAGCCGTTCTTCTCGACCCGCGGCTCGACCGGCCTCGGGCTCGCCGTCTGCCACGGCGTGGTGGCCGACCACGGCGGCGAGATCCGCGCCGCCAACCGCCCCGGCGGCGGCGCTCTGTTCACCGTCGAGCTGCCGCTGGCGGCGGACGAGGCGGCGGCGGACGACGCGGCGGCGGAGCCCGACCGCGCCGTTCCGGCAGTCCGCCAGCCGGTGCCGGCGGGGGGAGGGGAGGGCTAGGTGGCGGATCGGGTGAAGGGCACCGTGCTGCTGGTCGACGACGAGGACTACGTGCGCGACTCGCTCGCCACCCTGCTCGAGCGCCGCGGCTTCGCGGTGCGCACCGCCGCCTCCGCCGACCGCGCGCTGGCCGACGGCGCCGCCGAGGGCGCCGACGCGGTGGTCGCCGACCTCAGGATGCCCGGCCTCTCCGGCCTCGACCTGCTGCGCGAGCTGCAGGCGCGGGCGCCGTCGCTGCCGGTGGTGCTGCTCACCGGCCACGGCACGGTGGCGTCGGCGGTCGAATGCATGCGCGCCGGTGCCTTCGACTACCTGCTCAAGCCCGCCGACCCGGAGGAGCTGGAGGTGGTGCTGGGGCGGGCGCTGGCCGCCGCCGACCTCGAGCGCGAGGTGGGCTACCTGCGCGGCGCCGGCCGCGGCGGCGACGGCCGCCGCCGGCCGCTCGGCGACAGCGCGGCGTGGCGCCGCGTCGTCGAGCTGGTCGAGCTGGCGGCGCCGGCGGACACCTCGGTGCTGCTGGTCGGCGAGACCGGCTCCGGCAAGGAGGAGGTGGCGCGCCTGCTGCACGACGGGAGCCCGCGCCGCGACGGCCCGTTCGTCTCCGTCAACTGCGCCGCCATCCCCGACGAGCTGTTCGAGAGCGAGTTCTTCGGCCACCGGCGCGGCGCCTTCACCGGCGCCGTGGCCGACCGCGACGGCCGCTTCCGGGTCGCCCACCGCGGCACCCTGATGCTCGACGAGGTCGACTCGCTCCCCGAGCGCGCCCAGGCCAAGGTGCTGCGGGTGATCGAGGACGGCGTCTTCGAGCGCGTCGGCGAGAGCCGCCCGACGCGCGTCGACGTGCGCCTGCTCTGCGCCACCAACGCCGACCTGGCGCGGCTCGTCGAGGAGGGGCGCTTCCGCGCCGACCTCTACTACCGCGTCAACGTCATGACGCTGGAGGTGCCGCCGCTGCGCGAGCGCCGCGACGACGTGCCGCTGCTCGCCGCCGCCTTCCTCGCCGAGCTCGCCGGCCGCGTCGGCAAGACGCTCGGGGGGATCGACGACGCGGCCATGGCGCGCCTGTGCGCCTACGACTGGCCCGGCAACGTGCGCGAGCTGCGCAACGTCGTCGAGCGAGGGGTGCTGCTCGAACGCGGCCCGGTGCTCACCGTCGACAGCCTGCCGGCGGACCTCTTGCGCGGCGGCCCCGTGGCCGGCGGCGGCGCGGGCGACGGCGCCGGGCTCGACGGCGATGGGCTGGGACCCGACGACCTCAACCTGCGCCGCCGCCTGGCGGCGGAGGAGAAGCGCCTGCTGCGGCGCGCCCTGCGCGAGGCGGACGGCGTCAAGCGCGAAGCGGCGCGCCGGCTGGGCGTCGACGAGCGCAACCTGGCCTACTATCTGCGTAAGCACGGGCTCATGGAGGACCGCCAACCGTGACCCGTTCCGCGACGACCCGTGGCACCGCCGCGATGGCGCTCTTCGCCGCCGCGCTGCTCGCCGCCGCCGGCTGCGGCCGCGAGCGCGCCGAGGAGCCCGCCCCCGCCGCCGCGGCCACCGAGCCCGAGCCCCGCTTCGTCGACGTCACCGAGCAGGCGGGCATCGGCTTCACCCACTTCAACGACGCCACCGACCAGCGCCGGCTGCCGGAGACGATGGGCTCCGGCGCCGCCTTCTTCGACTACGACGAGGACGGCGACCCCGACCTCTACCTGGTCAACGGCGCGGCGATCGCCGGCGGCCGCTCCGGCTCGCCCCCGGGCGCCCTCTACCAGAACCGGGGCGACGGCACCTTCCGCCACGCCACCACCGTCGCCGGCCTCGACCGGCCGATGTTCGGCACCGGCGTGGCGGTGGGCGACGTCGACAACGACGGCTGGACCGACCTCTTCGTCGCCGGCCGCGACGGCGACCGCCTGTACCGCAACCTCGGCGTCGGCGCCGGCGGCGCCGTCACCTTCGAGGACGTCACCGAGGAGTTCGGGCTGGCCGAGAACGCCGGCTACTCGTCGTCGGCCGCCTTCCTCGATTACGACCGCGACGGCTTCCTCGATCTCTACGTGGCGCGCTACGTCACCTGGAGCCCGGCGACCGACGTCGCCTGCAGCCCGGACGGCGTCCACCGCACCTACTGCACGCCGGAGGTCTACGCCGGCGCCCCGAACGTGCTCTACCGCAACCGCGGCGGCCGCGGCTTCGAGGACGTCACCCGCGAGGCTGGCCTGTGGCTGCCGGAAGCGAAGTCGCTGGGCGTCGTCGTGCTCGACCACGACGGCGACGGCTGGCCGGACCTGGCGGTGGCCAACGACACCTTCCGCAACACCCTGTGGCACAACCTCGGGCGCGCCGGCGGGGCGGCGGGCGGCGCGGTGACCTTCGAGGAGATCGGCGTCGAGGCCGGCATCGCCTACAGCGAGTCCGGCGCCACCCGCGGCGGCATGGGCATCGACGCCGGCGACGTCGACGGCGACGGCCGCATCGACATCGTGATCGGCAACTTCGCGCAGGAGATGGCCGCCCTCTACCGCGGCGGCGAGGGCGGCGTCTACGTCGACGACGCGGCACAGCGCGGCGTCGGCCTGCCCACCGTGCTGGCGCTCGCCTTCGGCACGCTGCTGTTCGACCAGGACGGCGACGGCGACCTCGACCTGGCGTTCGTCAACGGCCACATCGAGCCCGAGATCGCCGAGACGCGGCCGCTGCACCGCTACGCCCAGCCGCCGCAGCTGTTCGAGAACCACGGCTCCTTCGGCGGCGAGGCGGCGGGGGAGGGCGAGACGGAGGACACCGCCGCCGGGCCGTCCGGGGACGGCGGGGACGACCCCGGCGGCGGCCACTTCGTCGAGGTGCCGCCGCCGCCCGGCGACGCCTTCGCCGAGCCGCTGGTGGGCCGCGGCCTGGCCGCCGCCGACGTCGACCTCGACGGCGACCTCGACCTGGTGATCACCCAGAGCGGCGGCCCGGCCCGCCTCTACGCCAACCAGGCGAACCCGCGGAGCTGGCTGCGCGTGCGCCTGGTGGGCACGGCGAGCAACCGCAGCGGCTACGGCGCCACGGTGCGCGTGGTGGCGGGGGAGCGGAGCTGGAGCCGGACGCTCACCTCCGGCCGCTCGTATCTCTCGGCCAGCGAGCCGGTCCTCACCTTCGGCCTCGACGGCGCCGAGGCCGTCGACCGCGTCGAGGTCGCCTGGCCCTCCGGCGCCGAGCAGGTGGTCGAGGACGTCGAGCGCAACACGACGATCACCATCGAGGAGCCGAAGCCGGAGTAGGGCCTCAGATCTGGTCCCAGAGCCTCCGCACCATCAGCTTGAGCTTGCGCGCCTCCTCCTCGGCCAGCTCCCCGGCGCGGGCGCGCAGCTCGCGCTCGAAGGCGCCCAGCGCCCGGCGGTCCTCGATCTCGCACAGGCGGTCGCGCAGGTCGTAGAACAGCGCCGAGAACTCGCCGCACAGCTCGCGCAGGACGGGGTAGGAGAAGCGGTGCGCCTCGCAGGGGCCGTGGCGGCGGATCGCCTCCTGGTGCTCGGCGGTGCCGTAGCCCTTGTGGCGGGCGAAGCCGTAGCCGGGGTAGCGGCGGTCGAGCTCCACCATCAGCGCGTCGCGGTGGGTCTTGGCGACGATCGAGGCGGCGGCGATCGAGAAGTTGATGCCGTCGCCCTTGTCGAACGGGTTCTGCGGCACGTCGACGCCGGGCACCTGGCGGGCGTCGACCAGCAGGTGCTGCGGCCGCTCCGGCAGCGCCTCGACGGCGCGCCGCATGGCGAGGAGAGCGGCGTGGTAGACGTTCAGGCGGTCGATCTCCGGCACGGTGGCGACGCCGACGCCGATCGCCGCCGCCCGCTCGCGCACCACCACCGCCATCGCCTCGCGCTGCTCCGGGTCGAGGCGCTTGGAGTCGTCGACGCCCTCGATCTCGGTGCCGGGCGGGAAGACCACCGCCGCCGCCACCACCGGCCCGGCCAGCGGCCCGACGCCGGCCTCGTCCACCCCGGCGATGCGCTGGACGCCGCTCTTCCACAGCACGCGCTCGAAGTTGAGCATCGAATCGAGCCGCAGGCGTTCCTGCCGCTCGCGCTCCTGGCGGCGCTTGAGGACCTCGTAGAGCTGCCGCACCCCGCGCCGCGGGTCCCGCTTCAGCCGCCCCAGCACCTGCGCCGACACCGCCCCCCCGGCCGCGAGGAAACGGCCGCGGATCTCGGCGACGGACAGCTCGGACAGCTTCGACGACACGGCGGGGATGGTATCAACCCGCGCCGCCCGCCGGGCGCTCGGCCGCTACTTGACCGCCGCCACCAGGTCCAGCCGGCTGAGCTTCATCCCGCGCTGCGCCGACGGGTCGGCGGCGAGGGGGAAGTGGGCGCGGAGGTTGGGGTAGACGAGGACCAGGTTGCCCGCTTTCTCGTCGCGCTCGGAGCCGGCCGGGCTGCCGTGGGCGGCCACCACGTCGGTGATGGTCGAGCCGCCGACGCGCAGCAGGTGCTCCTCGGTGAAGTAGAGCGGCGAGGTGATGCGGATCTCGGCCACCCGCCCCGCCTCGACGCGGCAGTGGAGGGCGGCGTCGGGGGTGCGGTAGAGGTTCGGCCCGGCCGGCTCGAGGCCGGCCGGGAGCGAAGCGCCGAGGCGGCAGGGGCCGGCGGCGCCCTTTGCGACGGACGCGGCTTCGCCGGCGGCCGGCAGGGCGGCGGCGAGGAGCAGGGCGGCGAACAGGAGCGGGAAGATCGGGGCACGTCGCATGGTCAGTTCTCCAGGGTGGCGGTCAGGATGAGGTCGACCTCGCTCTCGGCCTCGGCCGCCACCAGCGCCGGGGCCTGGCGGCGATCGAGCAGGCCGCGCAGGGTCTGGGTCTCGTTCGAGGTGCGCTGCCAGCGTCCCTCGAGCTCGCGGATCCACACCACCAGGGAGCGGTCGGCGAAGTCGATCTCGCAGACCACGCTGGGCTCGTCGAGGAAGGCGAAGGTGGCGCGGGTGCCGTCCTCG